>NZ_JAGCFH010000047.1 GCF_017650195.1 Ruminococcus sp.
GTATGGGTACACAGAAAGGGTGCTATCCGTGCCGGCGCTGGTGAAATGGGCATTATCCCCGGAGCTATGGGCTCATACAGCTACATAGTTCGCGGCAAGGGCAATCCCGACAGCTTTATGTCCTCGTCTCACGGTGCTGGTAGAGCTTACTCCAGAACCGCAGCAAAGGATACATTCTCCGTAGAGTCTGTAATGGTAGACCTGAAGGAAAAGAATGTAGTTCTTGCCAAGAATAATAAGAATGATGTTGCGGAGGAAGCTCGTTTTGCATACAAGAATATCGACGATGTAATGACAAATCAACAGGATCTTACAGAACCTGTAAAGAAGTTATTTACCGTCGGAGTAGTAAAAGGTTAATATTTCGCCGCTTACAGCAATTTTGGCAGTTCATCAGAACGGGTTCAACTCCCACGGCGACGAGTTTAAGACACTGACAGCAAGTTTTATAATGAAAAAGGATTATTCATACGGTGTCTTGTTATTTAATTTTATAGTCTTAAGGCACAAACAGCAGCCTTTTTTATCATCAAGAACGATAAACGTGCCTTGTATTATTAAAAGATCAATAAGGTACATGCAACATAATAGATGACTATACTGTTAACGTAGTATCATTATAAAAAGTACCTTGATAAGACGCACACAGCAGAAGTTCATATTTCATCTGATTAATAAATAAGGCGTCTTGTACATCATAACAACAATTCGGCTCTGACAGCATTATTTAGGGACGCAGGAAGCTGCCACCTAAGGGGTAAGCACTGTGCAAAAATGAGCCGCGACTAAGTCAGCCACAGCAATAAAACAGTGGTCTTACGCAGGTTCGAATCCTGCCCTGCGGAAACGTATGGTAAATGCTGACTTGAAAGGAGAAAAACTATGCTTAACTTTTTAAAGAAGGAGTCTAACATGACATATACCGAGAACGGCGGTACTGCTTACCGTTCAACAGAGTCATTTTGCCTTGATATGTTCTTCAAGGCAGGTGCAATGAGAAATTCCACAGCCGAGGAAATAGCTGACGTGGTTACACGCGCTTACACCGAGAACCCTGACAAGACTATGAAGATAGTCTTCTTCGTCCGTGACGCAAGAGGCGGTCTGGGTGAGAGACATTTCTTCCGTTGTGCTGTTTCTGCACTGGTAAAAACAGCTCCTAAGGCTGTTGAGAAGAATATTCCTCTGTTCGCTGAGTACGGCCGTTTCGACGACCTCTGCGTACTGCTCGGTACTCCTCTGGAGAACGCAGCAGCTAAGGAAATAAAGGCTCAGCTGGATAAGGATATATCCGCTATGGCAAGAAAGGGACAGGCTTCCTTACTTGCTAAGTGGCTGCCCTCAGTTAACGCTTCCTCAAAGGACACAAGAAACAAGGGTAGACGTATGGCAGCTTTACTTGGCATGACCGAACCCGCATACAGAAAGGCACTGTCCGCTCTGAGAGCTTACACAGATATACTGGAGAATCGTCTCCGCGAGCGCGACTACACATTCAATTACGAAGTTCAGCCTTCTTGTGCTATGTTCAAGTACCGTCGTGCTTTTATCAGAAATGATAACGAGCGTTACGTAGATTACCTTAATAACGTACATAACGGCACCGCAAAGCTCAATGCCGACAGACTGTTCCCCTACGACATAGTCAGATCAGCGCTTGCAGGCAATATATCAGCTACTGAGAGGAAGTCTCTGGACGCTGCCTGGAAGTCCCTGCCCGACCTGACAGCTTCAAGACGTGAGAACGCCATAGCTGTTATAGACGGTTCAGGTTCCATGACCTGCGGCTGCGGAGGTATCCGTCCTATAGATGCGGCACTGTCTCTGGGAATATATTTCGCAGAGCACAATAGAGGCGCATTTGCAAACCACTTCATCACTTTCTCCGAAAAGCCCCGTCTCGTAGAGATAAAGGGCAAGGATATAGTGGAAAAGGTTCGTTACTGCGATACCTTCAACGAGGTGGCAAATACCAACCTTGAGGCTGTGTTTATGCTGATACTTAATACCGCAAAGAAGTATAATGTATCTAAGCAGGAAATGCCTTCAAAGATATACATAATCTCAGATATGCAGTTCGACTACTGTATTGTCGGAGGAAATAACGAGCCTATGTTCCGTGAGATGAGAAAGATGTTCAAGGCTAATGGCTACGAACTGCCTGATATCGTCTTCTGGAACGTAAACGCAAGATGTGATGCGATGCCTGTAACACGCTCCGAAACAGGAGCAGCACTGGTATCCGGTTACTCACCATCTATATTCGATATGGTCATGGGAGGCGAAATATCCCCTGAGGCTGTAATGGATAAAATACTTGCTTCCAAGAGATATGCTCCTATAACGGCGGCATAAGGCGGAAATTCCCCCCACCCGATATCGAGTGGGGGTATTGTTTTACTCTGCGTTTTTTACAACTGCTATCTCGTATAAGTACATTGAAAACGAGCCAAAAGGAAGTACCACCACGAAGGCGGTACTAAAATATCAATATTCAAAAAGTTTATCTGCTTCATTAAGGTCAAAA
>NZ_JAGCFH010000048.1 GCF_017650195.1 Ruminococcus sp.
TACAAAAGCTGAAATGGAAATCATCTTTTTTGAAGCAGAAGACGTAATTACTGTGAGCAATAAGTTAACAGAACAGGGCGATACTTTAACGCCAGAGGTGAAATGAAATAGCAGCAGGTGCAAAACTTTGTTTTGCACCTGTTTTTTTCCTTTAAATTCTGTGTAAAGGCGGTATGATGAGATGTTTTAAGCGCGAAGTGTTTTTAGTCTGTACATATATTATATTCTAGAAAATTTTTTCAAATATTTTTTTAGAAGTTGTTACATTTTGTGTTTTTGAAACGAATATTATTATAGAAGCTCATTATTGATATGCCTAAGATAAACAGTCTGAGGAAGTCGTTACATGAAGTTGTTATAAAATACTATTAAGGAGAATACTTACCATGGAACAAAACAAGCGAATTTCAGAATTGTTGAGGAGCACTATTGGACAGCGTTACGATGCAATGGCACTTAAAATGATAACCGATGAGGCAGAGGTACCCGAGAATGCCGTCTGTCCCCTCCGAGATCTAGGTCAGCATCTTGCACTGTGTCAGGCTTTTGCCCTATCAAGAAGAGAAGGAAAGACAGTGTATATGCAGAAGCAGGATCACTGGTGCTGGGCTCCGCTTTTTGCTTACGGTCATGTAGAACTGGAAAAGGGAACACCAGAGTTCAACGAGCTCCTTCCCGTCATAGGTATATTCGATCCTGACGCAGCCGCTGCGTTTATTGAGAGAATGCCGCATCTTCCGGCAGGTATGTATAAAGGTATACTTACAGCGCCTCTTGGGAAAGCTGACTTTGAACCTGACGCAGTGATAATAAACTGTCGCAACGCCGAGCTGAGAACCATCCTGTTTGGCATCAAGACACAGACCGGCACCACCATGAAGACGGAGTTTGACGCCATAGATTCTTGTGTATGGGGCATAGTTCCCTCACTTACAAAGGACGAGTATCGCGTTTCATTTCCTGACCCAGGCGACTTTTCAAGAGCCGGAACGAGTGAGGACGATGTGATATTGTCTGTACCAAAGGCAAAGCTTGAAGAATTTGAAAGAGGTCTTGAATCCCTTAACCATATGGGTATGCCTCACTCATTCTTCCAGCCGGGAATGGAATACGATTTTGCCCGACCCACATTTTATAACAGAATGTTTAAATCATGGGGACTTGATGAAGGAAAGAGCTTTAAGATACCGGGACTCGAATAAAAATATAAGCTCTGAGATCGCCGGAAGTATCATGCATACGGTGCTCCGTAAATGCAATGGTGTAAATAATCTTTCCCTCAGATGCAACACCTGTTTTATCGGATACGAATGTTGTATATGAAAGGCATTAAATACAGAGATATTTCAGGACAGATAGGAAATATTTCCCCAAAAGAACAAATGAAAATAACGGTGAAACACCGGAAAAAAGGAGTAACAATTATGAAAAAAGCAGCAATTATCTTAACACTTTCAGCAGCAGTATGCGCGCTTTCATCGTGCACTGATTTTAGGTACAGTGGAGAGAACGATCAAGGTCCCATAATTGTTGTTGAGACCACGGAAGCAGCAAGGAAAGACGTTAAAACGACCAACACCGCTTCCGGTGAAGAAGCCGGACTGAGCCTGCTCAGCGAAACAGTGACCTACGCAGATACAGAGCAGGCTGACAGTTCGGAAGCAACGATCACAACAGTATTTCAGGAGAAGGGGCAGTACGAAGATGAAGAGAACAGATATTACCTTGACCCCACTGTCGGAACGAACTACAGGGAGGGAAGAACTGAGGAAAATGTATATATTTCCGATTATGCAGGCATAAAAATAACTGCTCCCGAGGGTGTGAACTTCCGCAACAGGGAAGACCTTTATACTGAGTATATGATGCCTACAAGATTTATGGACGAGGAAGCACGCAGGCTGTACAACACGGCCTTTAGCGAAGCTTCTGTTGAATACGGTGATATGATCGGAGATGTAACGGTGTGGTTCGTTAACACCAAGCTCGGATATCCCGAAGCTGCCGATATGACTGCGGAGGATTACATAAAGAACTATGTTATGGATTTCTCTCCCGACATTGATGTAACGGATATATGCGAACCCGTAAATGTCACTATGGGCGGCGTTGAATATGCAAAGGCTGCATACACCTGTTTTTCTGTTCCTCGTGCAATTTATGCAAGAAGAATTGATGATGATTTTATATTGAAGATCGTTGTTGCAGGAGATGCGGTCAACGATATCGAAGGCAGAATCTCTTCTGTAGGCTGATAAAAAAGAACTTCTGATGAAAAATAGATAAAGACCTCGTTTATGCAAACAGGAACAGGGAAGCTGATGCTTCCCTGTTCCTGTTATGATATATATGACTTTCTTTTGGTTCTTTTATCTTTTTATCTTTTTAGCTGTTGAGCTCTGCGGCTTTTTCCTCATATACGGAGTGATTCTGTGTCAAAATGTCGTTTATTCTCCATTCGCCGCAGTCTGGGTCGATAATAAAATCAACGATATCGCAGGACTTAGAGTTGGACATATCGGGCGTACCGCAGTA
>NZ_JAGCFH010000049.1 GCF_017650195.1 Ruminococcus sp.
CATGCGGCTATATGGAAATATCACTATAATAAGGAGTAAAATATGTCCGATCGTTTTTCAAGAACACAGCTTCTCTTCGGAGAGGAAGCAATGAAAATACTTGCAAACTCCCGCGTTGCTGTATTCGGCGTTGGCGGTGTAGGCGGCTATGCCGTTGAAGCTCTCGCACGCTCGGGCGTTGGAGCCCTCGACCTTATCGACGACGACAAGGTCTGCATAACAAATATAAACCGCCAGATAATCGCTCTTGGCAGCACCGTTGGTATGTACAAGGTGGACGCGGCAGCGGAGCGTATACATAACATCAATCCAGACTGCAGGGTGACCTGCCACAAGATGTTCTATATGCCGGACACCTCAGATAAGCTTGACTTTTCGCAGTATGACTACATTATAGACGCTATCGACACCGTAACAGGCAAAATTGAGATAATAATGCAGGCTGAAAAAGCAGGAGTTCCCGTCATAAGCTCAATGGGCGCAGGCAACAAGCTTGACCCTACTGCCTTTGAAGTTTCAGATATATACAAGACTTCGGTATGTCCCCTTGCAAAGGTCATGCGTTATCAGTTGAAACGCCGCGGTATAAAAAAGCTTAAAGTGGTATATTCAAAGGAGCAGCCATTAGTCCCCCAGGGCATTGCCGCAGAGGACGGCTCGGGAGAAACAGATATGCGCACAGGAACAGCAAGGCGCTCAACTCCCGGCTCCACAGCATTTGTTCCATCTGTAGTTGGACTTATCATAGCCGGCGAGGTCATAAAAGATATCACAGCCATATATTCAAAAAAGTAATATATAAAGGCAAGAGGTACAATGAACGAACTCTCCCCTCATGGAAAGGCTGCATAATTTTCGGGATATTCAATATCCTCCTCGTTCTGCTGCGTACTAAACTCAATATCGTTAATTTAGTACAGCCATACTGATTCTAATAATCACCGGCTTTGCTTTCTCTGCAAAATCCGTAAGCAGGACTTGGAGGCAGGCTTTATGCTGTCTGCATTCGGCTGTGCAACAGGACTGATGCTGCAATGTGCAGCAGGCGTGATGTATGTTTTCAATATTTTATCATGGATAATATCCTCTTTTACAAAGTGAGGCTGAAATCAATGAACACCCAGAAAGAAAGCATTTATGCTACTAAATGCGGCTTTGAAGCTGCATTTGCTGAAAAGAGTTTTTACGACAGACAGACTCAGGACAGCTCTCATATTGATTCGATACTTGATATCCTGCCAATAAAAAGCGGCATGCGCATACTAGACCTCGGTACAGGCAGCGGCTATCTAGCTTTTTCGCTTGCAAGAAGATATCCGGACGTATCATTCACTGGACTTGATATCGTTGAAATAGCTCTGGAACAAAACAGGAAAAGAACTGAACAAGAAGGACTAAAAAATTTAAGTTTTTCAAGCTATGACGGCATATCCTTCCCATTTGAAGAAAGCAGCTTTGATATGGTCGTATCAAGATACGCTCTCCACCACTTTCCCGACATACATAAAAGTCTTTCGGAAGTGCACCGCGTACTGACTGAAAAAGGCTGTTTTTTTATTTCCGACCCATCTCCGAACGAAAATGATACAAGCGGATTTGTGGATAAGTATATGCAGCTAAAGCCAGACGGACATATCAGATTTTATACCCATGAAGAATGGAACAAACTATGCAGTGAGCATGGCTTCAAACTTGAAGCTTCATTCGCAAGCAGCTTATGCTTCCCACGAAAGACCGGAAAAGCTTATGAAGATCTCTTGCGCAGTCACACTAAGGAGACAGCTGACGGATATGGTATAAAAATCGTCGGAGATGAAGTATTCATCACCGAACAGGTAAACAATATCCTTTTCCGCAGAAATTCCGACAGAACTATTAATATTTAACTACAAGAACTATTAATATTTAACTATTAAATTCCCTTGACCTTTTCGGCATTTTGTGTTATGATATTTTGTATTGGAATATTGATGTAAGAGGTAACAAAATGCATTTTAATGAACTTAATCTGTCTCAGGAGCTTCTCCGTGCCATTGACGAGCTCGGATATACGGAGATGACCGAGATACAGCAGCAGAGTATCCCCCTGCTCCTTGAATGACGGGACGTTGTGGGACGCTCAAATACAGGCACCGGCAAGACTGCCGCTTTCGGCATACCTGCTGTGGAAAGTATAACCGAGGCGGACAGAAGGGCCGCTGTAGTGCTCATCCTATGCCCTACAAGAGAGCTTGCGATGCAGGCAAATGAGGAGATACGCAAGTTTGCCAAATTCAAGGAGGGCGTAAAGACCTCCGCGGTATACGGCGGAGCAAGCATGGAAAAGCAGATACACGAGCTCAAACGGGGCGCCAATATTGTTATAGGCACTCCGGGACGTGTAATGGATCATATCCGCAGAAAAACACTTCGGCTTGATAATATCCGCACTGTCATACTTGACGAGGCTGACGAAATGTTGAATATGGGCTTCCGTGAGGATATCGAATCCATACTCGCAGATATCCCCGAGACCAGACAGACAGTCCTTTTCTCTGCGACTATGCCGAAGGAAATAATGGCTATCACGGAAAAGTATCAGCAGGCCCCTGTTCATATAAAGATCAAATCAGCCCAGAAGACAGTGGAGCTCATAGAACAATTTTACTTCGAGGTGGCAATGGGTCGCAAGACCGACGCACTCAAGTTGCTTCTCACAGCATACAAGCCCTCCTCCGCAATGGTCTTCTGCAACACAAAAGTCATGGTAGATCAGCTCACAGAGGAACTGATTAAAAGCGGTTTCCGCGCAGCAGGACTTCACGGCGATATGAAACAGATACAGCGTACACAGGTAATGAACTCCTTCAAGAACAAGGCTGCGGAAATACTTGTAGCTACAGACGTTGCTGCAAGAGGTATCGACGTGAGCGGAGTTGACGCTGTATTCAACTATGATTTACCTCAGGACAACGAGTACTATATACACCGTATAGGCAGAACAGGACGCGCAGGCAGGACCGGTACGGCTTATACACTTATAAGCGGCAGGAAACAGCTTTTCGATCTAAGATCCATTGAAAAGTATACCCATGCGGAAATACGCGAAATGCCGCTTCCTGACAAAACTGATATCATAGCTATGAAAAAGGAGTCTCTCGTAAAGGAGATATCCGAAGCACAGGCAGGTCATAGTGCTTACGATATCCTTGACAGGCTCGCTTCACAGGGAATAGACTACCGTGAGGCTGCTGCAAGGATAATAGAAAAGCAACTAAAGGCAGAAACCGAATCTCTTCCAGACTTTGAGAGTGCACGTCCGCTCAAAAAGGGCAGAAACAGCGGCGCAAGGACCGTAAAAATAGTTATAAACGTTGGACGGAACCGCCGCATAGCTCCTAACTTTATTCTCGGAGCACTTGTTGACGCAACCGGCATGACAGGAAAAGACTTCGGCAAAATAGATATATTCGACGAGCATACTACAGTAGAGGTACCAGAGGCGGAGTCCGAATATATAATAGAAAGCACGGATCAGATTAAGATAAATGGAAATAAGGTTGAAGTTAAGCTGTACAAGGGATCAGACCTCGGAGCACGCATAAACAGACGCCCCGACAACAAGCCGCGTTTTGACCGTAAAAAGGCCGCCTACGGAAACAAAAAGAGATCGGAGTTGTATTCCGATTATATACCTAACCGAAAAAAACGTATGAAAAAAAGACATTAAGGAGGGAGCAAAATGCATAACGATAAAAAAACATGGACAAGGATAGTTATTTTGATTGTTGCGATCATTATGATAATCGGAGCTATTGCGCTACCTTTCCTATAATAAAGTCAAGGGCTGCCGTTTCACTTAGAAGCGGCAGCCTTTTTCCTTTTTGCTATATAAATATTTCGGTAATTTATTGTGCATACTGTATTCGCAATTGCCATTATATCACAAAAACTGCTCATAAGTATGCCGTATTTGTTCATCAGCATTATGAACAGGAGCGGCAAGAAGTAATTTATCACAACCTGTACCACATTGCCGATAAAATATGAAAATACCGTTCTTTTTTTATTCATTGGATATTCTCATGTTTTTTTATTAAATCATATCATAAACAGCGGTATAGGTCAAATATCTATCCGGCACAAAGCATATTATGACATATTTCTCGGACCTGCTGCATTATAATTGTACTACAGACAGCAGAACGGGAGGTGCTTCGTGCAGACGATATATATCGACGTGTTGATAGTCCTTAATATCTATGTAAATTTCTTCCTGTTGCGGATAACTGCAGGCGCAACCCACTCCCCCCTGCGTACATGGCGTTGCGTTGCGGCTTCGGTATACGGCAGCCTTTTCTCGCTGACCATACTTCTCCCCTGCCTCGGCACCTTCGTATCACTAGCGATAAAGCTTGTGGCAGCTGTGAGTATAGTCGCCCTATCCTTCGGTATACATAGCTGCAAAAGGCTGTTTATAAATACCGCGGCCTTCTTCGCTGCAAATTTCACCCTTGCAGGAACGGTATACAGCGTTTATACCTTGCTCAAACCGAAATTCATACACTTCAACAACGCCTGCTTTTACATAGATTTTTCGTTGCTGATACTCATTATCACAACTGCGGCGCTGTATTTTGTCGTAAGAGTTGTACGTATATTTATGGACAGAGCTCCCAACGACGATTACCGCATATTCATACGCGCAGGGAAAAAGGCGATATCCCTCCCAGGTCTTGCGGATACAGGCAATGTTCTCGTAGACTATTTTACCGGCTCGCCTGTGATAATCTGCTCTGAGGAGAGTTTTTCCGAGCTTACCAGTACAGTCCTTGATATATCACTGCTACCCAAGGGCTTCCGACTGTTGCCTTACTCGGCAGTGTCCGGCAGCGGACTGATACCTGTTTTTCGTCCGGACGAGGTACTGATAAGCAGCTGCACAAAAGGTGGAAGCAAGCCCGTTGACGCTGTCATAGGCTTCGGAGAATGCAGCGGGAAAGCCGTTTTCAACCCGAAGCTGCTGAAAATATAGGCATAAACGAAGGAGAAAAGACATGAACATCATCAGAAGGATCAAAGCATACCTAAAAAAGCACTTTACCGGAGAGGTATTCTACGTAAACGGCTCGGATACCCTTCCGCCCCCCCTCACAAGAGAGGAAGAGACCGAGGTATTTGCAAGGCTCAGCGCTCACGACGTAGCTGCAAGGAACTGCCTTATCGAGCATAATCTTCGCCTTGTGGTCTATATAGCAAAAAAGTTCGAGTCCACAGGCATAGGCATTGAAGATCTTGTATCCATAGGCACTATAGGGCTCATAAAAGCTGTCAACACCTTCTGTCCCACTAAGAATATCAAGCTTGCGACCTACGCCTCACGTTGCATAGAGAACGAGATACTTATGTTCCTGCGCAAATCCTCACAGTACCGCAATGACCTTTCTATAGACGAGCCTCTCAATATAGACTATGACGGCAACGAGCTCCTGCTTTCAGATATTCTCGGCACAGACGACGATATAGTCAACAAGGGCATAGAAAACGAGGCGGAAAGGGATATACTTCGCAGCGCCGTAGCAGAGCTCGGCGACCGTGAACGTGAAATAATGGAAATGCGTTTCGGACTTATTGACGGCAAGGAGAAGACACAGAAGGAAGTCGCTGACAGTATCGGTATATCCCAGTCCTATATATCAAGACTGGAAAAAAAGATAATTAAAAAGCTACGAGTAAAGATAGAAAGCGTTTCGTGACAACCATCTGTCCATAAACTCAGGACCAGCCATAAAGAAGTGATCATCCCTTCTTTATGGCTTTTTCTTTTCACCCCATCTTATAAGTGGAAGCGAAAAGCACACTTTTTCAACTAAAGAAACGTTGAACATCACAAATCACACTTCTGGTGTGCTTTTCGAACGTTTCGAGACAAAAATGACAGTGGCAATGCCTGCTTTAAATCCTCGTCTCTAACTCCTCAGTAGGAAAGCTGAAATACTTTACGGTGAAATACTTTACTGTCCACTTTTTTGACGTATGCTATTGTAAAAAAAGCATTTTTGTGATATAATATTCTAAATGTATCTTTTTATCAGGAGTCACTATATGAAAAAATGGAACGTCGGCAGACCCGACAGAAAAACGATCTCAGCGCTCATGCTCGGCTGCAGCGTCACCTCACTGACGGCTGCTGCTCTTGCAGCCAAGGGGTATTCCTCCGCTGAGTCCGTAATGGAAAGCCTTAACACGGACGAGCTTTCTGATCCCTTTCTCATAAAGGATATGCAGCAAGCAGCTGATACCATAAATACCGCCATAGAAAATGGTGAACGTCTATGCATTTACGGAGACTATGACTGCGACGGCATAATGTCTGCCGTCATTCTTTATTCCTATCTCCTCGAAGCAGGAGCTGACGTTACATATTATATACCAGAGCGCTCAGATGGCTACGGTCTCAATACCAAGGCAGCAAACGAAATCTATGCTGACGGCGTATCTCTCATTATCACTGTCGATAACGGCATATCGGCTATTGAAGAAGCCGATTACATATACTCCCTCGGAATGAGGCTCATAGTGACAGATCACCACCGTCAAAGTGAACAACTACCACGTGCGGAAGCTGTTGTTGACCCTCACAGGCACGACTGTTCCTCACCTTTCAAGGATATGTGCGGCGCCGGTCTTGCGCTTAAGCTGGTGGCTGCTCTTGATGGCGGCGACTATACAATGGCGCTGGAGCAGTTCGGTGATCTCGCAGCTATAGCAACTGTTGCCGACATAGTAAGCCTTAAAGGCGAGAATCGTTTCCTTGTCTCATACGGACTGGAGCTTATCAGAAACACAGATCGCCCTGCCCTTATGGCTCTAAAAGAGGTTTGCGGACTTAACGATAAGCCAGTTGATACTCGCTCTGTTGGCTTCGGGATCGGTCCGAGGATAAATGCGGCAGGAAGATTTGGCTCACCAAAAACTGCTGCGGAGCTTTTTCTCTGTGAGGACTTTGACGAGGCTCTCAAAACCGCAAAGGAGCTTGACAGGCTCAACAATATGCGCAAAGACGAGGAAAACTCCATTATTTCCGAAATATATTCCATGATAGACAGTAACCCGTCAATTATTCGTGGAAGGGTTATATTCCTCTGCGGAAATAACTGGCACCATGGCGTGATAGGTATAGTTGCCTCACGTATCGTTGAGCAATTCGGCAAGCCCTGCTTCATCGTATCGAAGACTGAGGAAGAACTGAGAGGCTCTGCCCGTTCCTTCGGTGAGTTCTCCGTATTTGAAGCGCTGACTGCAACCTCGGAGGTACTTGAAAAATTTGGCGGACATCCCGGTGCAGGTGGCTTCACCGTAAAGAGCGGAATGGAAGAAAGCTTTCATCAACTCCTTGAAAAGTATGCCCTTGATAATTACAAGGTAATGCCGGCGGCAGAGCTTTATGCCGACAGTCCGGTGTCACCTCAGGAGCTTGAGATTGAAAATATAAAGGGACTTGACGTCCTTGAGCCCTTCGGCACTGACAACGAACCTCCCCTTTTCTATATTGAAAACGCACAGATACTTGATATATTCCCCCTTTCGGACGGTGCTCACACAAAACTGCGGGTACAGACCGGATACGCTAAGGCTGAAGCTCTAATGTTCAGGAAGTCACCCTCGGAACTACCCGTATCAAAAGGCGATGTATGCAGTATGATAATTTCCCTCGGAGTAAACGAGTACCGCGGCATTGTCTCACCCAATATCATTATAAGCGATATTCGTCCCCAGCCCTTTGAGCAAAGCAAGTATTTCGCGGCTCTGAATGCCTTTGAAGCATTCATGCGTGGCGAAGATCTCCCTCAGAACTACTATCCGAGCATGTATCCATCCCGTGACGATGTCATAAAGATATACAAGTCTATACCTGACAGAGGCATTAATACAGACACGCTCTATATCAGAATCAGCGACAGGAATATAAACTATTGTAGATTCTGTATTTCGGTTGAAGCTCTCAGACAACTCGGACTCGTCAGCGTTTCATGCGCCGACTCTATGATAAAAAGGATCAACGTAACTCAAAAAGCCGATCTGGACTCGGCTCCCGTTCTTGTTTCGCTCAGAAGCAAGCTCGGTAAAAGCCATAAATAAGGAGAATAGATATGACAGATGACATGAATGTATCAAATCTCACACACCATGAGGTCGAGGTCCCGATACCAGAATCGGCGCTTCCCAAGGATCCCACGGATTTTCTCAATGATATCCCTGATTTCAAGGACGATTATACCATTGAGAAGATAATACAGAAAATACTCACTGACGATAAGCAGTACGATCTCAGCAAGATCATTTCCGCTTATGAATTCGCCGCAAAGGCTCATGAGGGACAGACACGCTCCTCAGGACAGCCATATATTACACACCCCTTAGCCGTATCCTATACCCTCCTTGAGCTTGGCATGGATACAGATACTATCTGTGCAGCTTTGCTCCACGACGTAGTAGAGGATACAGACGCCACTCTTGACGATATAAAGAAGCGTTTCGGACAGGACGTTGCCCTGCTCGTTGACGGAGTCACAAAACTGAGTAAAATCCCCACCTCCAGCAAGGAAGAGCAGCAGGCTGAGAATATCCGCAAGATACTCCTTGCCATGTCTCAGGATATCCGTGTAATGATAATCAAGCTCAGCGACCGTCTCCACAATATGCGCACGCTGAAATACCGTCCTCTCGAAAAGCAGAGGAACACCGCTCTCGAAACAATGAATATCTACGCTCCTATCGCTCACCGCCTCGGTATCAGAGCCATGAAGGAGGAGCTTCAGGATCTTGCTTTCCACTTCCTCGACCCTTATGCCTACTCAGAGATTGAAAATATACTCGAAAACAAGAAGGAGGAGCGCGAGGCGTTTATCGAGATAATCAAGAGCCGTATTGCCCAGCGCTTCAAGTCGGAAGAATTCTCTCAGCCTCCGCAGATAGACGGACGTGTAAAGAGCATATACAGCATATACCGCAAAATATTCATAGGTCACAAGGATATCGACGAGATATACGACAAATATGCTGTAAGAATAATCGTTACTACTATCGCCGAGTGCTACAACGTTCTCGGACTTATACACGATATGTTCAAGCCACTTCCTAATCGTTTCAAAGACTATATCTCAACACCCAAGAACAATATGTACCAGTCTCTCCATACCACTGTTCTCGGCAAGGAAGGCATCCCCTTCGAGGTTCAGATACGTACATGGGATATGCACGAAACCGCAGAATACGGTATCGCAGCCCACTGGAAGTACAAAGAGGGCATACAGGGCAAGGACAAAATGGAACACCGTCTTGCATGGGTGCGTCAGGTCATCGAAGCTCAGCAAACCTCCGATGACGTTGAGGAGATAGTCCGCATAATCAAAACCGACCTTGACCCGGAGGATATAGTAGTAATGACGCCAAAGGGTATGTCGGTGAGCTTGCCTATAAACTCTACAGTTATCGACTTCGCCTACCGTATCCATACTCAGATAGGTCACAAGACCGTAGGCGCAAAGGTGGACGGAAGGATAGTTCCGCTCGACTACAAGCTCCAGACTGGTCAAATATGCGAGATAATCACCAGCAAGGACCCGGAAAAGGGTCCCAACCGTGCATGGCTTAACATAGTACAGACCAACGAAGCCCGTTCAAAGATACGGTCATGGTTCAAGAAGGAAAGACGCGAGGAGAATATCCTTGAGGGAAAGACTCAGCTTGAACGTGAATTCAAACGCCACAGGATAAACCTCAGGGAGGAGCAGTACACCGAGTTTCTGCAGGACGACTTTAAGCGACACAACTGCGATACTCTTGAGGACTTCTACGCCTCAATAGGCTACGGAGGCATACTTCTCTCAAAGATGATGCCTCGCCTTAAGGACAAGTACGAAAAGCTCTACGAAAACGACGAAGAACCCTCGGTAGTTCCGCTCATCAAGCCAAAGCCCAATGGCAGAAGCAGTATAATACTAGATCAGATAGACGATATGCTGATAAAATTCGCTCAGTGCTGCAATCCCCTTCCCGGTGACGATATTATCGGCTTTATCACAAGAGGCTATGGTATCTCAGTTCATACCACCAACTGTACCAACTACAAGGCTGCCCTTGCCAGGAACATCCCTGATGAGCTTGACCGCTGGGTTGAGATACAATGGACAGACAACAGCGATACACAGCTCCAGACAAGCTTCGAGGTCACAGCTACAGACCGCGTAGGACTTGTATACGACATTTCCGCAGTACTCCTCGAAGCCCGTGTACCTATAGTTCACTCCGCTTCAAGAGTGCTGAAAAATGGCAATGCGCTGTTTGAAGGTACTATAGTTATATCAAGCACTGAGCAGCTCAAGAACCTCTTTGAGAAGCTCAGAAAGATAAAGGGCGTCATTTCTGTGGAAAGAGCCGCTATTTAAGGAGAATACAAATGAAAATACACCATTTACAGCTCGGACCTCTCCGTTCAAACTGTTATATAGTCGAGACTGCTCCTGGACGCTGCGTTGCAATTGATATAGGCGGTGACAGCAGACTACTCCTGGAATTCCTGAAAATGAAAAAGCTCCGACTTGGAAAGATACTACTTACTCACGGTCATTTTGATCACATCGGAGGCGCTGAGGAGGTGCATCAGGCTACGGGAGCTGAAATATATATCCACGAGCTTGACGCTCACATGCTCACAAGCGCAGCAGACTCTCTCGCTTCAAGTATGTCCTTCATCAAATTCATACCTGTCACCGACTGGACATGTATCTTCGGTGACTGCTACATCAACGACGGCGAATGCTCCTTCAGAGTTATCCATACTCCTGGTCATTCCCGCGGAAGCGTATGCTATGTCTGCGAAGATGTTATTTTTTCGGGTGACACCCTGTTCTGCTGCTCCATCGGCAGGACTGATTTCCCCGACAGCAGCACGGCAGCTATGTCCTATTCGTTGAATACTCTCTATCACCTTGAAGGAGATTACAAAGTACTGCCGGGGCACAACGAAAACACTACTCTTGATTATGAACGTGAAGCAAATCCGTATATGAAACAGTTCAGAGGAAAAAATGACGACTGATAATACCAAAATGCCGATAATTCTCATCGGCAATTCTTTTAAATACGAGATAGAAGCCACAATGAAGCTCTTTTTCAGCACAGCTCACTACACCTTCGGAAGTTCCCGTGATGATATAACAGGAGATGAGTATGTTATTGCAGAAGTTTCAGGAGACGAAAGGACAATAACCGCTGAAGTAAAGCTCGGCAGCGAAGAACCGGTAATAAGAAGCGCCACTACTGACGAGCCCTCTGAAAACGAGCATGAGCTTTGTAGGCTTATCTTTCATATACTTTGTGAAAAGACAGGAATAAGACCTCCGTGGGGGCTTATGACCGGGATACGTCCCGTAAAAAAGGTCATTGAGCTTATGGAGCATGGACTTTCTAGGGAAGAGGTATTCAAAAGGCTGTCTGACAGATATGAGGTCACTGAAAAGAAGCTACGGCTGGCCTATGATACAGCAATGAATCAGCTCCCTATAGTCGAAAGGATAGACAGCTCAGCTGTGAGCCTTTACGTTTCCATCCCTTTCTGTCCTACACGGTGCAGCTACTGTTCCTTCGTATCACATTCAATGGATTCTGCCATGAAGCTCATGCCAGAATACGTTTCGGCGCTATGCCGTGAGCTCGAAATACTTGGAAATATCGTTAAAGATACCGATACAAAGGTGGATACCATTTACTTTGGAGGAGGTACTCCTACCTCACTGTCAGCACAGGACCTGAAAACAATTATGGAAGCAGTTGAGAAAAACTTCGATATCGCAAGTATCCGCGAATACAGCGTCGAAGCAGGCCGCCCTGACACCATAACAGAGGAAAAGCTCAGGGTAATAAAGGAACTGGGCGCAGACAGGATCTCCGTAAATCCTCAGACACTTAACGACGAGGTGCTGAAGGTCATCGGTAGAAGGCACTCCGGCGAGGACTTTATCAGAGCCTTTGAACTTGCAAGAAAGATAGGCTTCGGCAATATCAATACAGATCTTATAGCAGGTCTTCCAACAGAGTCCGCGGAGAGCTTCCGCAATACTCTTGACAGGATAATCGAGCTTGATCCGGAAAGTATCACCGTTCATACCCTTACAATAAAGCGTTCCGCAACCCTATTCGCAGGCGGGAATGAAAACTGCTCAAATCCTGCCGCAAAAATGGTGGACTACAGCATACCAGTTCTTATGTCTCACGGATATCTGCCATACTATATGTACCGTCAGAAGAATACCGTGGACAACCTTGAAAACGTAGGCTACGCGAAAAAGGGTTTCGAGAGCTATTACAACATCTTTATCATGGACGAAACTCAGACGATTCTCGGCGCAGGCTGTGCGGCTTCCACGAAGCTCCTCTATGAAAACAACAGGATAGAGCGCATACATAATTACAAGTTTCCTTACGAATATATACGTAGCTTCGACAAGCTCATGGAAAAGAAAAAGGAGGTGGCAGAATGCCTGAAAAAAATCAAGTTTTTAAGGCTGAGATAACAGGCATGACCTCCGAGGGAAACGGCGTATGCCGGATTGACGGCATGGCCGTCTTCGTTCCAGAAACAGCTGTGGGAGACCTCTGCGATATAAAGATTGTTAAGGTATTGAAAAGCTATGCATTCGGTATTGTCGATAGGCTGATAAAGCCATCCACCGACCGTAAAGAGGATAACTGCCCCGTGTATAAAAAATGCGGTGGCTGCTTGTTCAGACATATCTCCTACGAGGCGGAATGCCGTATCAAAAGCAGTATAGTAAACGACGCCTTTAAGCGTATAGGTGGGATTTCTCCCGTATTTGAGGACCTTCTCTCTGCCGAGGCTGTGAGCAGCTACAGAAACAAGGCTCAGTATCCCCTTGCCGCTGTTGACGGAAAAGCTGTCTGCGGTTTTTTTGCTCCGCGGAGCCACAGGCTCGTACCTGTAACGAACTGTGCATTGCAGCCTCCGGTATTCAGCAGCATACTTGAAGCTATCCTTGACTATATCAACGAAAAAAAGCTGACGGGTTATAGCGAAGGAACAAATACAGGCATAATACGCCATATCTATTTACGTCGCGGAGCCCACTCGGGCGAGATAATGGTCTGTCTTGTGGTACGCAAGGACATCTCACGTCAGCTTTCTGCACTGTGCAGAATACTCGCGAAACGCTTTTCAGATATCAAAAGTATAGTTATGAATATAAACCCAAAGAAGACAAATGTTATACTAGGCGACGAATGTACAACTCTCTGGGGAAGCGATACCATAACCGATACTATGTGCGAAAATACCGTTAGAATATCTCCCCTTTCCTTCTATCAGGTGAATACCCTACAGGCAGAAAGGCTCTACGCAAAGGCTCTGGAGTATGCTGCTCCCGACAAAAACGATGTTATCGCCGACCTTTATTGCGGCGCAGGTACTATAGGTCTTTCAATGGCAAAGCAGGCGGCAAGGATAATTGGCGTTGAGATAATTCCTCAAGCTGTTGAGAATGCAAAGACAAACGCTGAACTGAACAATATCACAAATGCAGAGTTTTTCTGCGGAGACGCAGGAGAGGTATTCGGAAAGCTCAGAAAACAGGGCTGTAAGCCGGATATTATAGTGATTGACCCTCCTAGGAAGGGCTGTTCATCTGAAACTATTGACGTTATAGCAGAAGCGGCTCCGCGAAAAATAGTGATGATTTCCTGCAATCCAGCGACTGCTGCCCGTGACGCAAAGCTACTATCGGAAAATGGCTACAGCGTTAAAAAGGTATGCGGAGCTGATCTCTTTCCGAGAACTGGGCACGTTGAGTGCGTTGTACTATTGTCCAAACTGCAAAGTCAACAACATATTGAAGTTGAACTGAAAACCGATGAACTTGATCTTACGTCAGCTGAAAGCAAAGCAACCTACGATGAAATTAAAGATTATATTTATAAAAATTCAGGTTTAAAAGTTTCTTCACTTAATATTGCCCAGGTTAAGCAAAAATATGGTTTTGAACTACGTAAGAACTATTACATTTCAAAAAAAGAAAATCCTCGTCAACCCAAATGTCCAAAAGAAAAAGAAGAAGCTATCATTTCTGCTCTCAGATATTTTCAAATGGTATAATCCTTTTTCTGCTTTGTTATCCATATTAAAAACAACATAAATATACTGAAAATGAGCGTAATCCACACACATTGATTACGCTCATTTTTTACTATTCTTTAAGTATACCTACAACCACTTGTCTTTGCTTTCCATCATCGGTGCAGGATATAACTGTCAGGCGATCATCGTCAAAGTCTTTCAGCACCCATGTATCCGAGGGCTCGACTGTTTTGTACTCGTTAACAATATATTTGTACCGTGTACGGTTCTCGTCTATGTCCACCAGATACATTTCGTCTCCTATCTGTATCTGATCAAGGTCGTTGAAAATCTCAGCATAAATAGTGCTATTATGTCCTGCAATGCAGTAATTGCCATTGCCGAGAGCTCCCGTTCCTTCAAAGTGTCCTGCCGACACTTGCAAAGACTTGTTGTCCGTTCCTTCAAGCACAGGAACTTTTATATCCAGTCTTGGTATCTCAAAGTTGATGTTATTATCAAGCAGCTTTCGGAGATATATTTCTCTGCTTATCTTACGATAACCGTAAAAAGCCAGCACTCCAAAGCCTATTACTATCATGATCACGCCGATAATAAACATCGGCTTTTTCTTTTTTCGCTTCTTTTCCATATTGCTCCCTCATCTGGTTTTAATTTATTATACCATTTTTTACACAGAAGTGCAATATAATGCGAGAGCGCCGCATAAAGCGGCGCTCTGATCGTAAATTATTCGTTTTCCTTTTTGTTTCTGATCACTAATGCCGCACCTGCTGCTGTCATGAGAATTGCAAGACCTGCGATCATGCTGAATGAGACAGGATAACCTGTCTTAGGCATTGTTGTATCGCTGTCTGTGCCGTTTCCTGATGTTGCAGGCGCAGTTGTGGTGGTGGTCGATGCTGCGGTAGTGGTTGTAGTAGATGAAGTTGTTGTAGTTGTTGTAGTTGTGGTGGCCGTTGTAGTTGTAGTAGTTGTTGTCGTAGTAGTCGTTGTTGTTGCTGCAGTTATAGGACCATTTCCACTGAGATCATAATTCTTGCCACTGAAGTCCAGTACCTCGCCCTTTGCAATAAGCTTGCAGCCGTCCTTGACAGTGATGTTTGTTTCGGGAGTTATTACAAGCGTAAACTTTTCGGGTATAGTTACGTTTTCAACGATGTTGATATCTCCGAATATGTAGAGCTTCTCATCGTAATTTGCGGTATCAGCAACAGCGCCTCTGATATCGTCATAGCATTCACCGTTGCTGAACATTGCCACGACATTCTCAGAAAGCTGCTTGCAGCTGATAAGCTTATGGCAGGTCTCGCAGAAGCAAGCCTTGACAGCACCGTGACCTTCTCCGGGTACTTCAAGAATGAAGTCCTCACCCTTGCATTCGTGCTTGTCTACAATCGCAACAGGTACGCGCTTCTCAGTCTCGCCGTTTTCTGAAACAGCGCAGACTGTAGCTCTTATGACTGCCTTTTTAGGTGTTATCTTAACGACAGCATCGCTGTTTAGTGTGATAACTCCGTCTTCGCCAACTGTATAATCACCGTTGACGACCTCTATATCGAAATCATTGCTTAATGCGTTGCTCTGTACAGCTGCATTTCCCGAAGGAGCATACTGTATAGTGCCGTCAGCTCTTAAAACATAGAAACTTACGCTTCCGCCGCCAGCAGGCTGATTGATCTTCCAGAAGATATCTTCGCCTAAAGTATAAACGCTGTCAGCTATTCCTGAGCTGTCAGAAACAGATAATAAGAAATGATGATATGCACTGACTATCTCCTCGGGTTTTGTTGCAGAATTGATATTCTCTATAAATACTCCAAGGTAATATATATCCTGTAAGTCTTCAGCTTCGTCCATCTGGCCTAACGCCCAGCCTACAAGATCTCTTGCAAGATTCTGCATTATGTCCTGTTCGTATTTATTGGCAAGCTCAGGAGAAATATCGGTTATAATGACCTCGTGAGGTATTGTTGTTGTTGAGCCTTCAAGAGTTGCAACGTCTACGCATTTCAGTACATGTGCAACAACTATACTGTCAAGTATGGACTTATATACAGTTGCTGCGAAATTGACAACAAGTCCCTCGGGTGATCTTGCAAGTGAGGTGCCAAGTATAATAGCATCAGCTGCTATTTTCTGATCGTTGAGCTGCTGCTCAAGTATAGATTTCCAGATATCATGGATAGTTATCTCAGCTACAAGCTCATCTCCCGGATCAAGCTCCTTAAGCATATAGCTCTCATTAAAGGTCTTGCTTTGAAGATTTTTGTATTCTTCTTCTATGCCTATGAGCTGACCATTACGGTATTTCTTTATAGTCAGCTTTGAATCCTGAGTAAAGCCGAAAACAGTGTGCTCGATGTTGTAAATAGGCTTGTCGGAAACATTGACAAAGCTTATTTTTACAGGATAGTCCTCATCATAGAATGAATAACGCGGAATGGTTATCTTCATTTTAAGTGCGTCTCCTGCGTAAACATGGAGAGTATTCTTTGACTTGAAATTGTATGTATAGGATTCGCCGTTGCTCCAGCCTGTGAGATCGGCTGTAAGATCGTAATCGCCTGCTACATCTCCGCGGAGATACCAGTGTATGATATACGGATCGCCGTATTCCAGCTTGTCAAAGTGCTGAGTTCTCTCGCAGTTCATAAGTGTAAGTCCCTCGGGAGAATTCAGTGTAGCTGTACAGTTTGTGAGAACATCGCCTGTATTGTCTTTGTTAATCACGATAAGCTGTACATCATAGAATTCCTTGAGCCACTTGCACTCGCCCCTGATGATCATGTACATCTCTTCATGTTCTGTCTCATAATAGCCGATGACTCTTGCTGGCTTATCGTCTACTGTAACAGCGGGGGGGATCGTTATTGAGCCGCTACCTCCGGAGATAGGCTGTGCATCATATTTTGTAACTATGAAAGCCTCTGCCTCAAATGTAAGCTTTACCTCATATTTGAATACATGATAGTTATCAGGATCTTCAAGATCAATACCTGCTGCCTTTATATCATTGATATCCATTTCCTTGACAGTCATCTCACCGTCGATATCGAGCTTGTGCGGAGCAGGTGGTACAGGCTCTGTTGTAGTGCCCGGAACGGGAACTGCGGAAGTAGTTGTGGTGTTTGATGTTGAAGTTGCAGAAGCTGATGCTGATGTTGTAGTAGTTGTGGTCGCAGTAGTAGTAGTTGTTGTTGTTGTCGTAGTGGTGGTTGTAGTGGTAGTTAATGTTACTGGTTTGTCAGCAACCTTTTCCCATTCACATATAAAGAATTTGCCACTTACATTGCGTGCGTCGTTCCATTTGCCTGAACTGTATGTATGGATACAGTTTTCGCCTCCGCCAAGATTATTTGGCTCACCGCCGTTCCAGTTTGTAAATGCCATTGGCTCGCCTGTTATCCAGCCAAATTCTCCATTTTCATCGCGCAGACCGCCTATCCAGCACTCATTCGCGTTTGCTGCTGCAAGTACATTTACTATCTGAGCCTGCTCTTCGGGTGAAGTGATAGAAGCCAGATGTCCGCCAATGCTCTTGCAGTAATCATTTGCATCATCCCATGACATTGATATTTTGATGACTTCATACTTCTTGATGTCGGGGAGAGGTCCTAGAGTAGTGGTAGTAGTAGATGTTGTTGATTCGGTTGTTGTAGTTGTAGAAGTAGTAGTTGTTGTCGTCGTGGTTGTTGCAGTTGTGGTTGTATCGGATTCATTCAGATCAATGCGGATCTCGCCACTCTCATCTAATGAAACAGTACCGTTTACGCCTACATTTTTAAGATAGGGGACAATAGCGCTACCGTAGCCGAGTTTGGCAATGCCCTCGGTGATGATACCCGATTCCTCGGCATAAACAGTTATGTCAGCACTGTTCACCTTGTCAGTAAAGTTGAGCTTTTTATCCTTGGGGATATAAACTCCGCCGTTCTTGCCTGAAATTGAGATATTGCCCTTGAGATTTATCGGGATACCTGCTGCGCAGTATACACCAAAGCTGCCGTCACTGCTGATCTTGCCGCCGCTGATATTGATACTGCCATTATTTGTGGTCGAATAGATACCTGCTCCGATATCTGAGTATATCTCAGAGCCTGTAAGATTTATCGTGCCCGAATATCCTGAGGTCGTGTATACAGCTGAACACACATCAAGGGAAGCTGATTCACGTTTGCTTGTGTTTTTCAGCACACCACCTGCAAGATTAGTGGTACCGCTGCTTGACCTGAGTGAAAGCGGATTGCTGTAGTAGGAAGTGACAGTACCGCCGAAGATATCAAAACAGCCGCTGCCGTTTACTCCGATAGTGCCCGAATCATTACCGTGGTCGTTTCCGTTGAACGTTCCGCCATATATGGTGAGCTTACCGTCTACATCGAGGAGAGAACCGGTGCTTGTAGCGTTCATTGTACCAGTTTTATCGGCAGAACTGTCTCTGATTATGACATTTCCGTCGCAGTTTACTCTGTCGATATCTACGGTATGACCGTTGAGGTCAAGGTCAAGGAATTCATTTACGGTTACTCCCGATGACTTGATATCGCAGTTTAGCTTGTAGTAGCCTGATGTTGGGAAGTTTGTCTCGTCAGTCCATTCTTTGCGCTCGGCAACTATATATTCGTCATATTCACATACAAAGCCGAAGTTCTCTGTACCATAATAACTTGCCGCAGAATTGGTTTCCTTGGAATTGCCGCTTTCGTTGATATCGCCCCAGCCATATTTGAAAAATCCGGGCTCGGGATTTGCGGCAATGCATACCCTGTTGTCATTATAATAATTATCGGGCTGATTTTTGTTCCAGTTCTTGTATGTGGATTCTTCTCCTGTTATCCAGACGAATTCACCTTTATCGTCCTTTTTCAGACCTATCCAGTAATTATTCTTGATCTCCGACTGAGCATGGATAAGAGCTTCGATCTGAGTCTGCTCTTTTTCAGAGGTGATAACAGCAAGATGACCGCCCTTGCTTTCGCAGTATTCCTCAGCCTCCTGCCATGACATGGGGGTATTGAATATCTCATAATTGGCAGGATCGGGATAATAGTTCCACTCCACATCGCCGTCATAAGGCAGCTTTATCTCATTTTTGCCGCCTGTTGATATGAAATTATAATACATGAGTATGATTTCGGCGTCGCGAAGAGTTACCTTTCCGTCGCTGTCAACGTCTGCTGCTGCAAGATCAATATCGTTATCATTGCCTGTTGTGGCATAGCTTGCAATAAGACTTGCATCTACAGCATTGATACTTCCATTACCGTCGACATCGCCATAATTCGGTTCAGCAGGCTCATCGCCCAACCATGATATCTTGTCGGGGGAGATGTCGGTCTGCTTTGACACAGTGTTCTCCGCTGCAACTGCATTGAATGGCAGCGCTGCAAGTATCTGACTACCTGCTAAGGCAGAAGCAGCAAGTGCGGAAATAACTCTTGTGGGAATACTTTTGTGATTACGTTTCCACATTTTAAAGACCTCCTTTTGGATTATTCTTCTTATTAATATAGAGAGTGTACTAAATACTGCCAAGGAAATTATAACAATGCCCTTGCCGAAAGTCAATGTAATTGACATTATATGATGTATATTTTGTAAAATATTACTATTACGCCCCTGTTGATGCTTTGGAAATATAAAGATGTCACAATACAAATTCATTTTGTATCCGAGTAAATCATAGCCTCTCAGGGGAGAGATGATGACGGAAAAAGCAGACAAGTGATAACAGGTGCACCCAAAAATAGGATATGTAAAACGAACGCAGCCATAACGGCTGCGCTCGGTCACGTTAGTTCGATTTTGTCATGACAGCATTATTTACTGCTGCTTTCTGTCTTTCAATAACAGATATGCTCTTGTATTTTCTTCTTTCGGTTATTGTCGGAAGACCTTCAAGGTGTGACAATGTCATTTTATAAGGTATCAGTCTTGCTTCTCTGTCTCTTTTGGCGTCCTCAGCATTATCAAGCCAATTTATATGAGGACTTGCCTGAATGGTATCATAGCAGCCTATCTTTTTGAAGTAACTGTAATCGCCTGGACAGCGGTTCTTTACGCTGGCTGCCACCTTGGCAAAGCCTGTGCTGATGCCGTTCTGTGGTGAATCAACTTAAACCAAGTCGAGTTTAAGGCTTAAAATAGCCTTTTGTGTGTGTATTATATCACAGCTTTTTTGACTTGTCAAGAGCAAAACAAAAAAAGATTTGCAATGGAGCTCTTTTACTCCATGGCAATAATTTTTCAGATATGCTGAGCAAGATAATCATAGGTATCATAAGCTACATTCCACGCTTTTTTACATTCATAACTAAGCTAAACAGATGTTTCAATAATGTTCATGCATACTATTGGGACTATACTCACATAGCATTTTAACGTCTTCGGATGCAATATGCAATTCATCATTTTTATAAAGTACAGTATTTTTTATCAACTTATTAGTTGTAGTTGTTATTTGATTTATACTTTATCTCCATATTGACCTCCTGTGTTTGCCGCTAATGCGGTGTTTTATCGAAGTCACATTCTCTGCTTATATATATGAGTAATTATGGTACATCAAACCATGTTTGAAAATCAGGTGGCAATGATTGAATAAACTTCTTAAGTTTATTAACATTATTTTTTAAATACTCATATTCATCTTTGTTTATCATTGTAAATGTAAAACCGCTTTCAAATTTTTTGATATCTTCTTTTAATGATGGCAAATGATATATGTTACCTGTGACTTCAAAAAGTACACCTTCAAAAGTTAATGCAGATAAAAGTGCTTCCTCTTCAGTATGAATAAAATTTTCACAGTATTCTTCGACTAAATAACATAGTCTAAGGCTATCTAATTTAGATTCCGAAAAATAATACTGAATATCTTCTTTTAGATTTTTTACAGCTGTTAGATATTCATTTTTATTAATTCTCATATTCCACCTCTTTTATGCTAAAGGAATGTTGTTATTGTGGATAATTTCGACATCAATATTGGGGTATTTTTGAGAAAACTGTGCGATTACATCAGAACAGCTTTCACAACAAGTTTTTTCAGTAAAAAAAGCGTTACTTTACCAGTTGCATTTATATTCCCATTCAATCTCCTATCAATGTCAAATGACCTGAAGAAGGGATTTTCTTTTATATATGAACAACTTTTCATACCGGCATAATCAATGTTAGAATCAATAAATCACATATGAACCGTCTATGTTTTTAGCGTGTCTCAATTCTAAAAAACATCCTGTTTTCTTACCGAAAGCACGCGCAACATCCAAAAACTGATACCAATCATTATATGGATTTTCAGAAATATATACTAAAATAAACTTCCTCATGTTTTGTACCTTTTTGATGCTTAATACTTTCATATCATAGCCAAGTTCATCGATAATACATAAAACTATTTCATAATAAATACCCTCTATAGCGTCGCTCTGTTTTTGCATCGCTGCTTTTTCTGCCTTTATACTTCTAACGTAATTCCTGCGTTCTTTTTTTGCAGCCTGCATTTTTTCCAAAGCAGACCAATAAGGATTATCTTCATATTTTTCTAAAAAAGTACATTCCTTTTTTAAGCAATCATGCTCTTCTAAAATCTTTTTGGTTATACCGCCTTTATGTCCCGGGAAGTGACAGTAACCGATTATACATTTTTTTGAACTAAGAATCCGATATCCTTTAACGGTTCTTATATCTATATAATCGAAGTCAGAATCCATTTCATCACCTCCCGATTTTAATTCGTTTAGATATATCCCTCAAATTATTGAAAAAGAAATACATTAAAAAAATCTGGAAAGTTCATTTTCTGCTTCTTTTAGTTCCTGTCGTAGTTTTATCACTCTTTGCTGTTTGATAATATAGTTTTCTGCAATTGTTTTTTGTTCCGAAATAGGGCACATTGGTATTTGGAGCTTTTTTAATGCTTCAATAGGAATATTAGGTATAGTAATACCCACAAGAATGCTTTTTAACTGTGACTGACCATGTTCGCTGTCAAAATACGCTTTCAAATAGTATGGATCAACTTTCTCTTCATCAAGTTCTATGATATACAGGTTACCATTAACAAGCATTTTTGTATCTGCTGAAATATTTGCAACTGCTGTTTTTACAGGATATCCATTCTTGGTAAGTATTATACTCTTGTCTTTTGCGCAGTATTTATCGTAGCGTTTATCTAATTCTTTCAAAAACGGAAGATCATTAGAGATTATACCTGTATTCATATCTGACAACATAAGTAGCCTTGTATTCGTTTCTTTTTCACTCATTAGTGAATCCAGTTCACTCGCTTTAACTTGTGAACCTCTCGTTATTCGCTTAATAACCTCAGAAAAACATACAGCATTAGCTATTTTTACGGGCATATCAGTATAGTTTTTAGGATACAGATCAAAATTGTTTTCGACTATTTCTTCATATCTTACAACACGGCTTATCGGGCTATCCTTACCTATAGCACTAAGTATTTCCTGTATATTTTCTTCTGAAAGCTGCTTTTTTCGTCGGCACGAAGTAAATATACCAGTTGCATCAACAAAGTTTACTTGTTTATTATTTCCTTTGCTCAAAACAATTAACGCAATTGAAATAGCGCTGCTGTTCAATATATTTGCAGGAAGGGCGATTATAGTTTCAATATAACCTGATAATATAAATTTTTCGCGCATAAATCTATCGCGGAGATTCAACATGCTTCCATTAGCCATTAAACACACTGCTTTGCCTTCTGTTTTCAGCAGTTCTAAACATTTTTCCGCAAAAAGCCAGTCTGCTGAGGCCGAATGACCGCATTCAGGATAATAGTATTTCCATTTAACACCAAATACTCCATGGCAGAAGATTTTGTCAAACTTACCGTTAAGTTTCAATGAATCTTCCGATGTTAGATTAATACTACCGCCAAGTATATCTGCCCTCATCATTGCAATATATCGAATACTATCGTCGATTTCACTTCCAAGATAATCACATTCAAGACCAAGCGCAACGCACTCTCTGATAAATGATATCATGCCTGTACAAAGATCTGCAATTCCTTCACCTGACGAAATGTTCATTGCCTTTGCGGATAAAACAGACAACCATGATGGAGTTTCATCATAATGCGATATTCGCGCATTCGCTTCTTCAAATAATAGCAGTGCTTTACATTCATCAGAGGAGCAATTATTTGATAATTCATTTATTAAATCCCATTTATCTCCTACAGTATTGAAAATAACTGGAGAGAGTTGGGGTTTTACTTTGTATTCATCAAGAAATGAATCAAAATCAGCAGTTTTAGTTCCATTTGTCTTGGCAATAATATAAGCTGCCGAAAAAAACGACAGCCATGGCGCACCATGTAAAGCGTTCATAATAGTGAAGCGGATTTTTGCTGTATTTATTTTTCGCAATCTTTGTAGTTCGTTTGCTGTCATATATAACATCTCCATTACTATAGATTTTATTTTCAGTCATATTATAACATGCTATTACAGGATTGTCAATATCAAGCATATATTATTAAATGAAATAATGTTATAAAGCACTTGACATTCGTTGATTTTGCGTGTATAATATAAACAAGGATAGAACATACCAAGCTTTTTTCAAAAAAAGGGAGAGGGAAAATGAAAACATCGGTACTTGATTTTATTGAATACAATACACTCCGACTGCACCTAAGGGAGCCTACACTTGCTCCGGCTGTTGATTGATGGCATATATTGCAATCGTACGCTGGATAAAAGTCATTCAGATGAGGTGAATGGATTTCGTTTAGAACTGGAGGTCTATTATGGGAAATATCATTGATAAGAATATGC
>NZ_JAGCFH010000050.1 GCF_017650195.1 Ruminococcus sp.
TCCACCTGCGAAATCTGAATTAGCAAAGCACGGGATAGGATGCAGTGGAAAAGCTGCAGTTCAACTTAAAAAATCAGATTATGATAAATACGATTATTTCATTGGAATGGACACCACTAATATCCGTAATATGAGTCGCATCTTCGGCGGTGACAAAGATGGAAAAATCCATAAGCTACTTACCTTTGCAGGCAGAAGTGATGACGTTTCAGACCCATGGTACAGTCGTGATTTTAGAACAGCTTATAACGATATTGAAGAGGGCTGCAAGGGATTTATTGCATACCTTTTGAAGCAATTATAACTAAGAGGTACTACCATGAAAATACTTATTATCAGGCACGGAGATCCTGACTACACTATCGACTCACTCACGAAAAAAGGTCACAGAGAAGCTGAACTACTTGCCAGTCGAATAGCTCCTATGGATATAAGCGCATATTATGTCTCCCCTCTTGGGAGAGCTAAAGCTACAGCAGAATATACTTTAAAACAATGCGGACGAACTGCAGAAACACTGGACTGGCTTCACGAATTTGATCGAAATCTTATTATCGGTAAGGATGGTAAGCGCCGCATTGCATGGGATATGCTTCCCCAAGACTGGACTACCATTCCTGAATACTACGATAATACTAAATGGGCTAACGTATCCGTTATGAGCGAAGCTGATATGAAAAACGGTATTGATTATGTACATAACGGACTAGATGCATTACTTGCTCAACACGGATATGAACGGAATGGTAACTGTTATAATGCTGTACGTCCTAATGAAGATACGATCGCACTTTTTTGTCACTTCGGAGTTGAATGCGTAATCCTTGGACATCTTCTCGGCATCTCCCCTATGGTGCTATGGCACGGCTTTATCGCCGCTCCAACCTCAGTAACAACTGTTTGCACTGAGGAACGCCGTAAGGGTATTGCTTATTTCAGAGTTACAGCTTTCGGAGATATCTCTCATCTTACTAATCACGGAGAACCACCTGCGTTTGCAGGTCGGTTCTGTGAAATGTTCAGTAATATAGATCAAAGGCACGATTGATATCCGCTTTCATAATCTAAGTATATAGATAAAAGTTTGAAAAAATATTAGCTTCCTGTGGAAATGATTGCTTGGTTTGTGCAAGATATAATAAACCTCCGTACGAAAAGACTAATGAACAACTACATCACACCGCTGAATTATGGTTCAAGATAGGATACAGGGATAAAGTTGTATCAAACGAGGAGATATCGTGTAGTAGCTGCACAACTGATAACTGGTGCAGATATCATGTTTTAAGAGCTACCATAATAAAGGAATCCAAAACTGTTCTGAATGTGAAGAATTACACTGCAACAATATGCTTGAATGCTTCAATATTACGATCTCATTTGCGCCAAAATGCAAAGAAATTTGTACGGATACAGAATATAAACAGATGAAAAAAGCCTATTTTGAAAAAGAAAAGAATCTAAAGGCAGAATAAAAATAATACAAAATAATCATATGATAATAAAAAATATAGGCAGTCTCCCCTCTTTACATGGTTCGTTCAGAGGTTTGATAGACTGCCTATAATTATTAATAAAATAGAATTCTTCAGTTTCTTTTTTTATGATCATATATTAGTTCAAATTAATTAAGTTTTAAATTCTGACTTGTAGACTTCAAAAAGTTTTTTATTACCAATATTCATAGGTCCGAACTGGTCAATACAGCCTATTACTTCATCACACTTTTTCATTATTTCAAGTGCTTTTTGAATGCTTTCATCACTAAGTGGCTCAAATGCTTTTTCAGTTATGAAAACAGTGGAAAGAGATTTTGCTACAGAGTATTCAATATCGTTCTCGTGTATCACTCCAGCGGCAAATGGTATGCTTTTTCGCTGTAGGCTTCGATAAACATGAATACCTGCTCCTCCTCCGCCAATAACAAAGACCTTAGGTTCCCCCTTAATGCCAAGGGCTTCAGCTGTCCCAAACATCGGATCAAATATGCCGTTTGAGATGTCATATAGCTCACTTATATAGTTCCCACTGAAAATTTCCTCAGGAGTTCCAATTCTATCTGCTTTGTTATTCTTTATGCATAGAATAAAGTCAGAAAATCGCTGAGCCAGATCAAGTTCATGAAGCGTCTGAATGACAGCAATATTTCTGCTTTGTGCTAGATTCTTAAGCAAACCAAGCAGACGAAGTTTGTTATTTATATCAAGGAATGATGTTGGTTCATCAAGGATAAGCACCTTTGGCTGCTGTGCAATAGCACGTGCAAGCATTACAGACTGACGCTGACCATCACTTATGCATCGGATATCAGTGTCTGCAAGATAGGATATTCCAGTCAGTTCCATTGCATCTTTTACTATCTTTCTGTCTTCAGCCGAAAGAATACCTAACCTGCCCGTGTATGGATAACGACCTGTAGAAACAACATCCTCACAGGTTAATTTCTCTGCTTCAATTCGATCTGTCAAGCAAATCGACAGCATCTTAGCTATATCACTGAGATTCATATTGGAAATATCATTTCCATTAACGCATACAGTGCCAGAAACAAGTGGAATCTGTGAAGCTATGCTTTTCAGCACAGTGGATTTTCCAGCACCGTTCGGGCCGATAATGGTGAGTATTTCACCTGAACGTACTTCAATCTCAAGTCCGCTCACAACGACTTTTTTTCCATATCCAACTGAAAGTGCTTTGGCAGTAAGTAAAACTTCACTCATTCAGGCACCTCTTTTCTGTCCACGTCGGCTTAACATAGCGGCTATGACA
>NZ_JAGCFH010000051.1 GCF_017650195.1 Ruminococcus sp.
GTAAGAAAAATCAAAGCCCGGTCTTTTGACCGGGCTTTTTAGTTATATAGTGTGTTTACATATCCCTGCTGTCAGTGTAGCGCTTCCATGAGTTCACAAGCATTGCTGAGAGCAGTATATACGACTTTGTAGCCGAAACAAACCTGAGAATCTCGGGATCGTCCGACATATATATCTTGAGCAGGAACCGGGAGGCAACAAGCACGAAGCCGAAAGCCACTAGCAGACGACTCTGGCTTATGGTGAAATCTGTTGACAGCATCCATATCATCAGTGCAAAGAAGAATAATACCAACAGAGCAGAAAATATATCCATTCCGATTATACCGTAAAGGAACCTGTCCTTTTCACGAAATACCTGACAGTAGTTTCTCCAGTCCATGAGTATCTGCGAAAACTCAGCTACAATGCCCACTATTGTGAAGGGGATTAGTAGCTTTACTTTGCGGCTCAGAGCTATGGACACTATGAAAAGTCCGAAGGATAGAGGAAGGAGCATACCGAATACAAGGGAATTCAGAACTATGACGGCAGGAGGCGGCTCCATAGTTCCTATCAGACTGTCGTATTCGAGGAACATCTCGCTATCTATATTGGATAGTCTTATGATACCGTGTACAGCGCATATAAGCACGTATACGGACGCCAGAACAAGGGAAAAGAAAAATAAGACAAAGCTAGTGTGCTTGTAGTGTTCGCGGTCAGTTCCTTTTAATTTTTCACATACCTGACATTTTTCAGCGCCGTCGTATATTCTGCTACCGCATTTAGGACAGATACGCATTACAGCTTCCAATCGTCACAGAGCTTATGAATAGCCTCTGTGAGCTGACGCATATCCGAATTCGTTCTGCCGTCCGAATCTTTGATAAGAGCTGCAAGGCGGTCCGAAGCGGCGATGAGATCACTGTAGGCGATATTGAAGTTTGCGGTATTCTTCCTTTTGGGTATCGGTATGGGTTCTGCGTCGATAGTTATTTCGTTTTCGGCGATATCGAATTCTGCACCGCTGAAGGGGACGTATACCTCAACTCCCAGCTCGTCCCGTAGACGCTGTGCAAAGCTCTCGGAGGAGCTTGCCTCGCCGTGGTTTACGAAGAAGCGCTGAACTCCTGATACAGCCTTTGCCCACTCTATGAGACCGTTCATATCAGCATGACCGCTGATTCCGGGAAGCTGAGTTATCCTTGCTGCTACCTTGACTGTCTCGCCGAAGAGCTTTACGCGTTTGGCTCCGTCCACAAGGGCTCTGCCAAGAGTATTTCCTGCCTGATAGCCGACGAAGAGGATGGTATTCTCCTTTTTCCATAGATTGTGCTTCAGATGGTGCTTTATACGTCCAGCCTCGCACATACCACTAGCTGATAATATGACCTTGGGACGCGTATCCTCATTGATAGCGCGTGAATCATCGCTGCTAACCGTTCTTATCAGGTCGTCGAAACCAATAGGATTTATGCCGCGGCGGACGAAGGAAAGAGCCTCCTCGTCGTAGCAGCTTTCACGGTTACTTATGAATATATCCGTAGCCTCGTTTGCGAGGGGACTGTCCACATATACCGGGAAGCCGTCGTGACCGCTGACAAGTCCCTCGGACTTGATATGACGTATGAAGTAGAGTATCTCCTGAGTTCTACCGACTGCAAAGGAGGGAATGATAACGCTGCCGCCACGGTCGAAGGTCTCCTGCAATACCTTTGCAAGGGAGGCAGTATAGTCTGTGGGAATGTCATGGATACGGTTTCCATAGGTGGATTCCATAACCACATAATCAGCAGCAGATATATGCTGCGGATTGCGTATAAGAGGCTGTTTTATATTGCCGATATCTCCTGAAAATGCGACAGTTTTCGTGATTCCGTCCTCAGTGAGTGTGAGGATTATGCTTGATGAGCCGAGAAGGTGTCCAGCATCGCGGAAGAGTACCTTTATACCCTCGGATATCTCAAATTCTGTGTCATAGCGGTGAGGGATGAAAAGCTCAATAGCGCCGATAGCATCCTCCATTGTATAGAGGGGCTCATAGTCGGGCTCACCCCGCCTTGCAGCCTTACGACTTCTCCATTCGGCTTCAAACTCTTGAATGTGAGCGCTGTCACGGAGCATGACTGAACAGAGATTGGAGGTAGCTTCAGTGGCGTGTATCTCTCCTTGGAAGCCGCCAGAGTAGAGTAGAGGAAGAAGACCAGAATGGTCGATATGAGCATGGGTGAGGAGAACGAAGTCTATATTTGAAGGTGAAACAGGTATCTGAACATTCTCGAAGATATCCTCTCCCTGCTGCATACCGAAGTCCACAAGGAACCTCTTGCCGCAGGCTTCTATATAGGTACAGCTACCCGTGACCTCATGGGTAGCACCGATAAAAGTCATTTTCATTGTATTTCCTCCTTTTGTAAAACATAATTCTGCGAAGCAAAATTATGATTTCCTTACTTATATTATATCACATTTTACCACGCTTGTCCATAATAAAACTGTGAAAATTGACTGAAATCCGAATTTTTTTGTTGCCGATTTAATGATAAACGATAAAAAATTATCGTAAAAATCCACAAGGAGCAGCTTGCTTAAATAGTTGATTTATGTTTAAACATACAAAATTTAATGATAAACATTAAAAAACAGTTGACAAACATTAAATGTCGTGGTATTATATACTCACAGCCGGAGGAAAGCTCCGGAAACAATACATTAATAAGAGGAA
>NZ_JAGCFH010000052.1 GCF_017650195.1 Ruminococcus sp.
AGAAAACTTGGAGATCAAGGACAGGCTCGGAGCAATAGAGGCTATACTCTTTGCTAGTGGTGAGCCAATAGACATATACCGCCTCTCGGAGGCGAGCGGAGTGGACGCGGGAACGCTTCCCTCTATGATAAGGCTGCTTAACGAGCGATATGATGACTGCGGCAGCGGTATCTGCATAAAAAAGCTAGACAGCAGCTATCAGATGTGTACCCGTGAGGAGTACGCGGAACAGGTACGATCAGCGCTGGAGACTAAAAGAACAGCCCCGCTTTCTAACGCGGCTATGGAGGCTCTTACGATAATTGCTTATAATCAGCCGGTATCCAAGGGCTTTGTGGAAAATGTTAGAGGTATCGACAGCTCCTCTGTAATAAACAACCTTGTGGAAAAGGGGCTTGTAGAGGAAGCAGGACGTCTTGACGTTCCCGGAAAGCCCATAGTATACAGGACGACCTCAGTCTTCCTGAGAAGCTTCGGATTGAGTTCAACAGCCGATCTTCCGCCTCTGCCTGGCCAGAGCGACCTTATTCTCGAAACAGAAGACGAGTTTGTTGAAAGAGAGCTTTCAGACTCCGGAAAGGAGTAATTCACTAAGAAAGGAGCGGCAGGAATGATAGTACTAAAAATTCTGCTGTATCTGCTTCTTGCCGTTCTCGGCATAATATTCCTGATACTTATAATCCCTGTCGGAGGAGAGTTCAGTTACATCGACGGCAAGTTCACATACAAGGTGAAGCTTTGGCTGATAAATATTATGGATTCCAGAGGAGGCGGTCTTTATAACTGGTGGAAAAAACGCAAGGCTGCCAAGAATAATAAACCGGATAAGCCGAAAAAAACAAAGCCTGTAAAGGAAAAAAAGCCTAAAAAGAAAAAGAAACGGGAAAAGTACGAGTGGGAAAAGGAGCTTGACGATATTCCCGTAAACGATCCGGAGACATATATGTCGCAGTTGTCAGAAGACACCGGCACAACATCTGAGTACAGTTTATCTGATAGTATGACCGATAATTATGAGGCGGAAGAGTCTCCTAAGAAAAAGAAGGATAAAAAGAAGAAAAAGGAAGATGTTGAGGAGGAGTTTTTCCCGGACGAAGATGAAGAGACCGAGAAGGGAGAAGAGAAAAAGACCCTCAGCGATAAGATAGAATTCCTTGTGGATATATGGGAGAGCGCTCAACGCCCTCTGCTTAAAATATTCAAGGGTTTCCGGCTTAAGGATCTGTATATCGACTTTGTTATAGCCGACGAGGATGCTTATGACTGCGCCCTAAAATACGGTAAGTATTCAACTCTCGTTTATAATTGCATAGCCTTTTTCAGTCAGGTCTTTACAGTGAGACTGAAAACCATAGATGTTCGGCCGCAGTTCGGCGTATCAAAGGGACGGTGGGATGCAGCCGGAAAGCTGTATTTCCGTCTCGGAACAGTGGTTATAGCAGGAGCTTGGTTCCTGATAACATATTTCTTCAAAACATTCCTACCAAATAAACTCAGAAAACGTAAAATGAAAAAATCCGCCGCAAGGCAGAAGTGAGGTATAAAATATGAGTGCAAACAATACACCTGTAAGCGATTTATTAGGTATTTCCATTGAGAAGATCAAGGAAATGGCTGATGTAAACTCAATTATCGGCGAGCCCATAAAACTTCCGGACGGTACTACAGTTATTCCCGTATCGAAGGTTAGCTACGGCTTTGCGTCAGGCGGTTCGGATCTCCCCTCAAAGTATGACAAGGATCTCTTCGGAGGCGGAGCAGGTGCAGGAGTTTCAATAAAGCCTGAGGGTTTCCTCGTTATAGCTCCTGATGGTTCTGCCAAAATGGTGAATATGGAGGGCGCAAACGATCCTATAAGCAACGCTATAGAGAAAATGCCGGCTATCATAGACAAGGTAAGCGGCTTTATAAACAAGAAGAAGGGCGGAAGCTCAGAGGCTAAGAGCTCTGATATCACTGACGGCTCTGTACCGATAAACTGAGCATAAACTGATGAAATGTGGCATATTCTTTAGCATAGCTTTTATGCGGAGGTGTGCCTGTGAAAAGAATTATATCTGCTGCTCCGGCAGCGGTTGTAGTAATGCTGTGTATGTGCGATACTACCGCCTGCGGCGCTGAAAAACCTGATATATCCGCAAAGGCAGCTGTGCTGATCTCAGCGGATACAGGTGAGGTTGTATACAGCTTCAATGCCTCTGAGAAGCTGCCTATGGCAAGCACTACCAAGATAATGACAGCTCTACTCTGCCTTGAAAGCGGAGGACTCTATGATGAGTTCATCGTGGACAGTCAGGCGATAAGGGTGGAGGGCTCTTCAATGGGACTATGCGATGGCGATATCGTTACAAAGTACGCTTTATGCTGTGGTATGCTTTTACCCTCGGGTAATGACGCTGCCAACGCAGTGGCTGTAAGGATATCTGGCAGTATCGAAGCCTTTGCCGGGCTTATGAACGAGCGTGCACGTAAAATGGGACTTTCAAAGACATTCTTCGTCACTCCTTCGGGATTGGAGGGAGCTGGTCACGGTTCGTCGGCTGCGGATATGGCTTTACTCGCCCGAGAAGCTCTGAAAAATGAGCTTTTCCGTGAGATATGCTCACAGGAGAGCATAAAGGTAAGTTTCGGCTGTCCCCCTTACGATAGGTGGCTGAAAAATACCAACAGGCTGCTTTCAATGTACGATGGCGTTTACGGTGTAAAGACTGGTTTTACCGACGAAGCAGGGCGTTGTCTGGTGTCTGCCTGCAAGCGCGGAGGAAAGGACCTTATTTGCGTTACACTGAATGACCGCAACGACTGGCAGGATCATGCAGCGATATATGATTACGGCTTTGAAACGGTGAGACAGCTCGAATTGACGTTGCCGGATAACATAACTGCCGATATTGCTGGTGCTGCTTCAGATAAACTTAAGCTCGTCCCGGATAAAGATACGTACACCGTCACGACAATGGCTGGAAATGAAGGCGATTTTACTTATACCGTGCTCAGACCGCCGTTTCTCTATGCTCCTGTTATGGAGGGTGAGAAAGTGGCAGAGCTTAGGATAAGCTTTCTAGGAAGAGAGGTTGATACTATCAATCTCTATGCAGCCGAAACAGCAGAAGCTGCGACTGATAACGCCGAAAACAGCAGAAAAGGGATATTTACAGGGCTGAAAGAATTTCTTGGGAGGCTATTCTCCCGTTAAGGACAGGATAACAGTGGAAAAGATAAGAATTCAGAAAATGATCGCCGACAGCGGCGTATGCTCCCGCAGAAAAGCTGAGGAGCTTATAGCACAGGGCAGGGTAAAACTCAATGGTCACCCGGTAAAGCTAGGGGACAAGTGCGGCATGAAGGATCTCATAACCATAGATGGAGAGCGTATAGCCGTGCCAAGGAAAAGGAGCTTCCTGTACCTTATGATGAATAAACCGAGAGGATATGTTACTACGGTCTCGGACGAGCTTGACAGGAAATGCGTAATGGATCTCCTTACGGACGTGGAGGAGCGCGTATACCCTGTAGGAAGGCTCGACCGAAACTCAGAAGGACTTCTTCTCTTTACAAATGACGGTGAGTTTGCTAACAGTATCATGCACCCAAGCCGTCATATATCAAAGACCTATCGCGTTACCGTGCGCCCTGGCATAACCGATGATCAGCTGGTAAAGCTGTCTGAGGGCGTAGAAATAGACGGCAGGAAAACTCTCCCTGCCACCGTTGTTGTCAAGGACAAGGAAGAGGGAAGAGTAGTCATCCTCATGACTATAAAAGAGGGCAGGAACCGTCAGATACGCAGGATGTGCGAGGCTGTGGGACTTGAAGTTGCAAGGCTTCGCCGTACAAGCATCGGTCCGCTGAAGCTGGGGATGCTTAAGCCCGGTACATATCGGGAACTGACTGCTGAGGAGCTCCGTGCTATACGAAACGCTATTGGCAAGGAGAAATGATATGTTAGAGATACAGGAAAGGTTCGGCTCCGAGGGCTACGAAGAACTGAAGAAAGCCGCAGGCAGTGCTGAACTACATATCACAGAGGCGCTCGACAAGGGAAGCGTTATAGGTTATATCGCCTATTCCTATGGTGCTGAAAGGACTGTGGTATACGGTCTTGACGATGGTGGAGACCTTATGCTCTGTGACGGGCTTGTAAGGTCAGTCATGCTGAAAAGCGTACTGAAAGGCATACAGCGTATGCTCTTCGAGTTTGATGACGAAAGTAGCTTCGACAGACTGAGAAGGCTGCGATTTGTAAGAGGAGACAGCAGACAATGCAGCGACCTTGACAGCTTTATGAACAGCTGTCAGAGCTGTAAAAATAATAATAAGAAAGAATAAATACGAAAGGAACGATCAGGATTGCCAATAAGGATTTCTTCAGAGCTTCCCGCTTTCAAAACTCTCGGAGATGAGAACATCTTCGTTATGTCAAAGGAAAGGGCAGAGCATCAGGATATCCGTCCGCTGAAGGTAGTTATCCTAAACATCATGCCCAAGAAGATAGAGACTGAATGTCAGCTTTTAAGGCTGCTCAGTAACACTCCTTTGCAGGTAGATGTGGATCTACTTCAGATGGCTTCGCATACATCAAAAAATACATCGCATCATCATCTTGAGTCATTCTACAAGACCTTTGACGAGATATCCGAGGCCAGATATGATGGTATGATTATCACAGGCGCTCCGGTAGAGCTTCTCGATTATGAGCAGGTGGACTACTGGAAGGAAATATGCAGCATTATGGAGTGGTCAAAGACCCATGTATTCTCCACTATATATATATGCTGGGCTGCACAGGCAGGACTTTACTATCATTATGGTATACCAAAGTATACCCTTGACCATAAAATGTTCGGTATATTCCCGCACAGGGCTGAGGTCAGCAACTGTCAGCTGCTGAGGGGATTTGATGATATATTCTATGTGCCACATTCGCGCAACACTGAGGTACGCAGAGCTGATATCGAGCGGATACCGCAGCTTGAGGTGCTGACATCCTCTGATATTGCAGGAGTACACATAGTCGCCAATAAAAACGGCAGACAGTATTTTATTACGGGACATTCTGAGTACGACAGGGATACTATCGCCAACGAATACAGGCGCGATGTGGAAAAGGGTATAGATATACAGATACCGTATAATTATTTCCCAGGGGACAATCCAGACAATATGCCGGTATTTTCATGGAGATGCACAGCAAATCTAATGTTCTCCAACTGGCTGAATTACTGCGTTTACCAGAAAACTCCATACAATCTTGAGGAGCTTGAGGTACGAAACTGGAACTGGGAAACAAGTCTTTGAACAATTATCAAATGGAGGTAAAAAGAAATGGACGATTTTTCATCAAACAACAATTATAATGGTTACGGCGGAAACGGTTATAATAACTCACCAGGCGGCTACGGCAGCAACGGAGGCGGAGGATACTTTCCTGACGGTCAGTTCCACGGTATGTACGGTGAAAATTATGATATGCCGGAGCAGAAGGGCGCAGGTCTAGCAATAGCTTCCTTCGTTATTTCTCTCGTTAACCTTATTATATGCGGTACTTTACTTACAATAATAACGGCTCCGCTGTGTATAATCTTTTCATTAGTCAGCCTTATTGGCAAGAGAAAGGGCAAGGTATTTGCTATCATAGGTATGATAATCTCTGTTTTGTCATTAGCTTTCTTCGCATATTTCGGCTTTATTATTTACAAGATAGTTCCGGATATGGTCTATTTTGTAAACAATTCGACGCAGATCATCGAGGAATATGACAGGGACGGTTCGATACCAGAGCAGTTCGAGAAATATAGAGATCCCAAGTACGATAAATACTGGGATAAAATGGGCTATAAGAGCTTTGACGATTACTTTGCTAATGAATGGATTGAAAAGTACAGAGTTCAGTCAACAGGCAGCAGCTATTCAAGCGCAGGAAATAGCGCAAGTCTTTCATCGGGCTTTGCACTGGCATATATTGAATAAGCTTACAGCACCTCTGAAATTATCTCAGAGGTGCTTTTTTTATTACCTGATATCTTTAGTAAGTCGTTCCATATACTCCTCTGTAGAGAGAAGTCCGCTTCGGTTATTGCGGAATATGCCGTAAAGGCATTCAGGGTTACGGGTAATAATGTTTATTCCCTCACGGCAAGTCAGGGTTATAAGAATACCGCTGTCACGCAGAACAGGTAGACTCTCTTTGCAAAGAGAGCCGAAGGGATAAGCGAATACAGTTGGAATAATGCCGCACTTCTGGCTAAGTTCGGTTTTTAGTAACCCTATATCCTCCCTGAGGATAGCCGCGTATTCGTCGACAGTCTCTTCGGGGAGCCTTGCACAGCCCTGACGTCTGCCTGTGTTTGAGTGCAGATCATAAGTATGACTTCCAATCTCTATCCTTCCAGAGTCAGTAAGCTCAGATACGTCCTTCCACGTGAGGTAGGAATAGGTGTCGGCATGAGGGTCGGCGTCTGCATAATCGTCGGTATACCTGCCAACAATAGATACAACGGCGCACATATCGTATTTTTCGAGAAGAGGCAGGACAATGGAAAGGTTATTGTAAAAACCGTCATCAAAGGTGATAAGTACAGGCTTATCGGGAAGCTCGCCACTACCATGGGTATAAGCTATGAGCTGTTCCGCGCTTACTGCGGTAAAGCCATTTGTACTTAGCCATGAGAGATCGTTTTCAAGCTGTGCTGGTGTAACGGTATATTCAGAGGGGGGCTTACTGCATACGCTGTGGTACATAAGTACAGGCAGCGGAACAGGCTTTTCACTATTTTTCGAGGCAGCTGAAGAGAATACCGAACAGGCTGAAAAAATAAGCACGGCGCAGAGTAGTAATAGAAAGGCAGCTGAGAAAGACTTCCGCAGAAAGCTGCCGAAAGAAAAGCATTTGTACACAATTATCACCTCAAGACATTATATGCAGGGAAATGCTTGAAAATGACATAAAGTCGAGGACATACACAGCATGATATCCGAATATACTTATCCAGAAGAAAGAGGTGAGTATATGACGCGCCATAAACGCAGAAAAATCAAAGGGACAGTAAGATGCATCGCCGCATTGCTTGTGCCTGTAACGTTAGCTTCCAGTTTCAAGGGATATACAGCGTTGAGGAACGCCTTGACCGGGGAGTATAGCTATACTATTGAAAGCACGGGAAAAGCCTCAGCATACCGCAGGGAGGATGTAGAGGAGATTATAAGCCGAATAAAGCGTGAGGATGAGCTGCTTTCGGGAGCGGATATACTGTCAGAGGGGTATGGATATGCCGATGAAAGCGATGAAGAAAGAGAATACCTTCGCCTCCCGAATCCACTAGACATGAGAGCCGACGCCCCAGGAGAAAAGCCATACCCCTCGGAATGGGGAAGCGGTGGAGAGATAATGCGTATGACCTACGGTAAATATAGTGGGAACAGTTTCTTTGACCTTGAAAACGGCGGACAGGTTAATAACAGGACGGATATTCCAAACGAGGAACTACAGAAGGAAAGCGGATATTATCCCAATTTTACAGTAGAAAAAACAGACGAGCCCCTTGTGCTTTTATACCATACCCATACGACTGAAAGTTTTGAGCCCTTTGTCCGGGAGAGTTTCGATCCCAGCTTCAATTATAGGACTACGGATGATACCAAGAATGTTGTAATGGTGGGAAATGCAATACAAGCGGAGCTTGAAGCACAGGGGATAGGTGTTATCCATGCCGTGGACATACATGATTATCCCTCGTACAACGGCTCATACTCACGGAGCCGTGAAACTATACTTCCCATACTTGAAAAGTATCCGAGCATAAAGGTAGTGCTCGATATTCATAGGGACGCCATAGCTTCGGAAAACTGTGCCTATCAGCCGTTTATCGAGGAGGACGGCAGAGAAGCGGCGCAGATAATGATAATCTCGGGTTGTGACGATGGCACTCTCGGTATGCCTAACTATATGCAGAATTATCACTTTGCCTGCACTTTACAGAGCAAGTTGGAAAACGATCATGAGGGCTTTACGCGTCCGGTACTCTTCGATTACAGGCATTACAATCAGGACCTAACCAACGGAAGTTTGCTTATTGAAGTAGGCTCCCATGGAAATACCCTTGAACAGGCTCAGTATGCTGGACAGCTCTTCGGGCGTTCTCTTGGGGAACTGCTGAACTCAATGAAAAGGTGATCAATATGCGCAGAAAAAAGAAAAAGACCGCTCTAAAAGCAGTATTTCTATATCTGCTTTTGAGCGGCGGCTCGTGGATGTTTATTAATGCATACGCAAATTCGTTCAATCAGATAAGCGCAAGGAGGATAGTACCTGCCGGACTTGTTCTGAAAGAGGAACGTGCTTTTGTGGAACTGCTCGGTCACAACGGTAATTTCAGCTTGTCGTGGATATACCCAGAAAGCCGAGGTTACTGTGGAGCATATCTGCTGTCTCCTGATGAGCTGAGAGCAGCTGCATACATCATATCTTTATGTATATAACTTTGCTTTTCTTGTATAATAGAAGGTATTGAGCTCGCCTGAATAAATAAGGTCTGCCCCAGGGAAGCTCCTGAAATCGTCAGGAGTATAAAGCGAAAAGGCTTTATCAAGGTGAATCCCTATCTTATCCATTATATAAGCTACGAACTGCGAACAGACGAAGCAATTTTCACGTTTCCACTCGATATTGAAATAAACTGCGAGAAGTCCGAGAAGGTTGTATGAATATACATTACGATGCTGGACAAAATGTGTGATTAGCGAATTGTAGGCTTCCTTTTGCTCCGGAGTTACGCTTATACGGTATATTTCACATGGGATATCCTGATATTGACCGAGAGTACCCTGTCCCACTACTTCCTTATTGAATGTGGCTGGAAGGGGAAACGGTCTATATGTACGACAGAAGCTGTACATTTCAGAAAGTTCCATGTCACCTGAAAGAGAAACGTGATTATAAGGTTTTTTAGTCAAAAATTTGAAGAACCGTGCAGGTCTTGTACCTGTTTGCGCAACTATAAAATAAATATAGTCCTCCAAAACGTTCCCTCCTAATTTATTTTTTATAATTATATCATAAACACTTGCAAATTTCAAGAGTTTTTGCTATAATTATAAAGGTCTTTTTATAAGCGCCTGTAGCTCAGTGGATAGAGCATCCGCCTCCGACGCGGTGTGCGCTGGTTCGATTCCAGTCAGGCGTACCAGCGGGGAGCCTCCGCAGCCAAATTTTCGCCTCACTTTAAGTGGGGCGTTTGTTTTTATCAGAATTATATACCTTATCTAAATTGCAACACATAAATAATACACAAGGCGTAACACTGACAAATAACTAATATAAAGAAAAGCGTTTACAGTGCTTTTTATCATACTTGAATTGTATGTTCATAAAAAATTTACGATTTCAGCCGATAATATCAGCTCTTTAATACCTATATTTAAAATCAGAGTGGGCTTTAATGTATAAGCTTGCTTTGCTTTTTTGATGTTGCAATTCAGTTAACTTCATGCTATAATATTTGTATATACCTAACAAAATTATTAATCTGAAGATTTTTTCATAAATTACGAAGTCTTTTCTTACAATGGTACTAATAAAAAGTGGGCACATAAACATTCGCTGAGAGGGAAGATAAAACCATATTGGCTGGTAAAACAGCTATCACAGTATCATTTCGGCCTACAAAAAGGGAATGCTCGTACTCGTATGTTAATATCAGGTTTGCTTTGCGCTCTATCCGAATAGATGTGTACATAATATTCATACGGCTATGGAGATTATTACTTAAATGTATGATAAATCGTACAGAGTTCTTACGGAAAAACTCTTTCAAAACATAGCTCTTTGAAATAGGGAGTAATA
>NZ_JAGCFH010000053.1 GCF_017650195.1 Ruminococcus sp.
ACAACCGCTTCAGACATGGCTTTATGGCTGAAGGCGCAGATGGGAAAGCTTGATCTTCCCGATAAGCTGGCAAACGCTATTGCTGCATCTCACGAAATAATCGAAGCGCATTATCCAAGTGACGGAATAAGAAGTGACTCAGCAGGCAGCAGTTATTTCAACGGCTGGTATATCTCAGATGACGGGATAATTGAACACGGAGGCTGGAATCCGACCTATAAGGCTCAGGTAATAATAGATCTAGCCAAAGAAACAGCCGTTTTTACAGATTGCAATTCAACGGCAAATACTCAATGGTATGCAATGAGAAGCTGCTACGGGAAGCTTACCGGTCACAACGAATATACCGAAATAGTGAATTGCGATATGTTGATAATCGACATCATTGCGTCTGTTATCTCAATTGCAGTTTCCTTAATAATACTCTTTGTGTTGATAATGCTTCTTACGCAGAAAAAGCGACTAATGAAGAAAAACAGTTCTCCAAAAAAGGAAAAAGCCCTGCTTTGTGCAAGGCTTGTATTATTGATACCTCTGCTTTCCCTTTCAGTATCACTGCCATATATCCTTGGTGCCGTGATGGGATATCCTGGGTTTGGATATCAAAAAGTCTGGGCATGGGGCGGTCAGTCGGCTGTCGTTATGGGGCTGATTCTCGATGTATTGTTCATATTACTGATCATTACAAGTATTAAGCGATATATCCTAAAAAAGCGCAACAATTGAATTACACGTCTTTGAACCGCCTCTATAGGCGGTTCTATTTTATGTGTTTACAAATTATTTGCTATGTGCGATCACATCCTCCGTGAAGGCAAAAAAGCAGTCCCGAAGGACTGCTCAATGTATATTCATTTAATGCGATAAATCAAATTCAAAAATTTGAACTAAAATCCCATGGCTGTTTTTACAATGTTCATTTCTTTAGTTCCTATGAGCTTCTCTAAGAGGGTAAATGCAACTTCTGGAGCAGTTTGCGGACAATATGATGTAATGATATTATCTGTTATTACCACAGGTTTATTCACAATCTCCACGCCGAATTCTGCAAGCTGTTTCTGTCTGTTACCATTGTTAAGATGATATGTTGTAGCCTTCTTTCCTGTTAATACGCCGCTATATCCAAGTGCAAGTGCTGCAACACAAACTGTCGCGATGAACTTGTGCTGGCTATTGAACTTGTTAATGACCTCGGATAGTTCTTTTGAATAGGCTTCTTCATAAAATCCATATTCTTCAAAGCCGCCGGGAATTGCAAGCGCATCGTAATCATCTATACAGATCTCTTTTAATAACTTATCAACAGTTACGGGTACGCCAAATGTACTGATAACATTTTTTTGAAATCCGCAGGTAACTACATCAATATCATAATGATAATCGTTTCTTGCCCATCCCATAACATCAATAAAAGCACTTGCTTCTATTGTTTCAAAACCTTTTGCAAGGAATAATAGTATCTTCATCTTTACTTCTTTATAGATCCGCTGTTGTTATTCTGGATTGCAGGAGTTGGACCGCTTGTTCAACAGTAATGATCTTTGCGTATCGTTTTCCCCACATGAATTCATTATAATACTTGTAGGCGGTTTCTTTATCAAAATAGGGATTATCATAAGTTGAGTTTGTGTATGACGGAACAATGATGTTGAACCCTTTTTCAAATCCGCTTTTAATTGTTGCATCCATACAATAGTCTGTCGATACACCGATTGTTATAATATCTTTTTCTCCTTTAGCGAGAAGATATTTTGTTAAGCCTGTCATAGGATGAAAAGCACTATTCACATTCTTTTCAAAACGCTTTTCACTGCTTCTCGGTGCAAATTCCTCATATATTTCATAGTTATCCGCAGACTTATCGAGATCAGTTCCCGGACCATCATCATGCTGAACATATACAACTTCAATCTGATTCTCTCTCGCTACAGTTATTAATTGCTTTATATTTTTTCTCACAGTTTCAAACGAATACAGCCTTTCATCAAAGCAGCCCTTTTGTGTATCTACAACTAACAGTATCATCATTTTCTCCTTTATCAATTCTTCTTTCGCTTAAATATACAAACTATGCTTTTGGATGAACCATAGCTTTGGTTTGTAGAAGTACAACTTACTAGCTCCCATCCATCACAACCAAGAAGATTTAGTTTGCTTTCAAGTTGATTTGACTCAACGCTTCCTCCCCAAAAACCTTTTGTATCATACACGACCACTTTATATTCGAAATTATCCATATTTAATCCTCCTACAGATTTCGATTTAGGAAAGTAACCTACTTATCGCATCATATAGACAACTCTGTCTTCAATCAAGTTTATCAGTCTCATATATCAAAGGTCACTTTTCAATATGCTGTATATTTTGACGTCGCCTATGCCTGAATTTCCCTTGAAAGCTCTTCTAAGGGTGCCCTCGTGCTTCATGCCACACTTTTCCATAACACCGCCGGAATTCGGATTACGGGTGTCGTGAATGGCCTCGATACGCTCAGCGCCTACCTCATCGAAGAAAAATCCGATAATGGCTTTCAATGCTTCACTTGTTATACCATGATGCCACCATTTTCTGCCTATGCAGTAGCCTATCTGCACAGCCGAGATATCATCAAAGACCTTTACAACACCGATAGAACCTACGGGCTTGTTATCGCCTACCTTTGGAACGATAGCCCACTGATAGAAGTCATCATCGGAATAATGACTTACCCAGTCACCTAGAACGTATCTGGTGACCTCGATATTCGGGTGAGTAGGCCAGGACAAGAACTTCGTAACTTCGTCATCGTGTGCCCAGTTCTCATACATAGCTTCGGCGTCCTCAAGAGTGAATCTTCTCAGAATCAGATGCTCAGTTTCAAGGTGCTTTGTTCCCTTATGTTCCATTTTTCCATGACTCCTATCGTGTACAATTCTATTTGATATATGTCAATTATACTCTAACAGGAATAGAATGTCAATCTCTTTTGTGTACTGAATATGTCGTAAAATAGCTAATCCCCGCGTAAAGCGGGGACAAAAAAGTGTTCAAGAAAACATTCAGCGTTCAAACGGTTTGTTGAATGAACCGATCTCAATCAGATTTCCCTCAGGATCAGCGATGTAGCAGGTACGCTGTTCTTTCAGAGTTATAAGTTCGTCGAATACAAGCTCTTTCATTAGTTTTCACCACCTATCAATGCTTTATGAGTTCTGTCTATACCGATTGCGCCAAGTGGAGCGGTAATCAGTATCGCAAGTACTGCAACAGACAGCACGATCTTTCCGCAGGACAGACCGAGCGACAGCGGCACCGAGCCGATAGCAGCCTGTACCGTTGCTTTCGGGAGATATGCTATCACGCAGAAAAGCCTTTCTTTAGCTGTAAGCTCTGTACCGAGCATACACAGACATACGCCGACAGTACGAAATGTGAGAGCTATGAATATCATCAGTACAACCATAACTCCTGCCGTCAGCGTATAGCGTACGTCAACAGCAGCACCTACCAGCACGAACAATAAGACTTCCGCACCGATCCACAGTTTACCGAACTTCTCAGACAACCGAACGGAAACGCTTTTGTCAGCTTTCAGTTTCACTACACAAGCCATAGCGACCACAGCAAGCAGTCCAGATACCGCAACATAGGGCTTAGCAAGAGTTTCAATGCTCATAAGCAAAAATGAAGTGCCGAGCAGAATAATAGCCTTTGTGCTGTTTCTGATTTTATGGCTATGCTGATACGCCTTTTCAAAAAGAAAGAATACCGCAAATCCGACTGCCGCACCGAGCAGAACGCCGAGTACTATCGATATTGGGATATTCAGGAAATCGGTAGCCTTTGCCGAGCCTCCCTGAGCCATCGTTACGAACGTCGAGAACAGTACGATGACAAAAATATCATCACATGACGCTCCTGCAAGTATCATCTGGGGTATACTTTTCTGCGTACCGCATTTTTCTTCAATCAACTTCACCATTCGTGGGACTACCACCGCAGGAGATACCGCACTAAGTACCGCCCCCATAACAGCAGCTTCGATATGGTTCACTCCAAGTAGAAGAGGAGCGAACAGTACATACCCGACGATCTCACAGCAGGCAGGAACAAACGACATCATCACCGCAGGTCTACCAATGGTGGGGCGTTTGCCCCCACCTAAACTATTATTATATCAAATCAGAACGCCAAACTTTCACTTCTGCTCAGAAAACCAAAATTTTATTATATCATAACAGATATTCAAAAATTCATTTCTGCATCGTTTCAAAAA
>NZ_JAGCFH010000054.1 GCF_017650195.1 Ruminococcus sp.
GAGATACTTGATGGTGCGTACCATCTGTGAAGTGTAAGAGTTCTCGTTGTCGTACCATGAAACGACCTGTACCTGATAGGTATCGTCGTCGATCTTGCTTACCATAGTCTGGGTTGCATCGAACAGGGAACCGAACTTCATACCGATAACGTCGCTGGAAACGATCTCGTCCTCGTTGTAGCCGAATGACTCAGAAGCAGCAGCCTTCATTGCAGCGTTGATTCCGTCAACAGTTACGTTTGCACCCTTAACAACAGCTGTAAGGATTGTTGTAGAGCCTGTGGGAACAGGAACTCTCTGTGCGCTACCGATGAGCTTGCCATTGAGTTCAGGGATAACAAGGCCGATTGCCTTTGCAGCACCTGTGCTGTTGGGAACGATGTTTGCAGCACCAGCTCTTGCTCTTCTGAAGTCACCCTTTCTGTGAGGACCATCAAGAATCATCTGATCACCTGTGTAAGCGTGGATAGTGCTCATGATACCGCTCTGGATAGGAGCATAGTCGTTGAGTGCCTTAGCCATAGGAGCAAGGCAGTTTGTTGTGCATGATGCAGCTGAGATGATCTTGTCATCCTTTGTGAGAGTCTTCTCATTAACGCTGTAAACGATTGTAGGAAGATCGTTACCAGCGGGAGCAGAGATAACTACCTTCTTTGCACCAGCGTCGATATGAGCCTGTGACTTATCCTTTGAGCAGTAGAAACCTGTACACTCAAGAACTACGTCAACGCCGATCTTGCCCCAAGGAAGCTCAGCAGCGTTAGCCATAGCATAGATTGTAAGTGTCTTGCCGTCAACAGTGATTGTGCCCTTCTCGTCGTCTGCTGATACAGTGTGGAGATTCTCACCGATCTTTCCACAGTAACCGCCCTGAGCTGTATCATACTTGAGAAGCTGAGCGAGCATTGAAGGCTTTGTAAGGTCGTTGATAGCAACTACCTCATAACCGGGAGCATCAAACATCTGTCTGAATGCAAGACGACCAATACGGCCGAAACCATTAATAGCAACTTTAACTGACATGGAATATACCTCCTAAAAATTTGTATGGTATTATTATAACGCAACTCGGAAAAATTTTCAAGAGGTTCGACAAAAAAATAACAGAAATTTCGTGAAAAGTGCATATTGTACAAACATATAATTGCTGATATCAAAATTTTTGTTGCAGTTTCTTTGGCTCAAAAAGGACTATTATATACTTTTTATACGTAGTAGTATAGCAAATTGTGTAATGCGGCAGCAACAATACAACCGACATATCTACTAAGAAAGGAAATTACTATGGAAAGAAAAACGATATCACAGATTCCTTCGTTAACAGCTTCACAATGGAGTATGACCTATGTCCGCTCTACCAAAATATACTGTCGGACGCTGGTCTGTTGAAGCTGCTCATCCGCGGATTCGTGTGGAAGCTGATTCTGCTTGCAGACAGTGAAAAGATGAGTTTAAGATAAATATCGAGGCAACGTTGAAAACTTTAAACATTTCAGCGAAGTGTTTGAGGACATTTGTGGACGAATGTAGACTCTTTACCACGATGTTTAAGTGCCTACTCCGATGAGATATCCCCTTGAGATTGTAGAGCAGACAGAGCCTTTGGCAACGGCAGACAGTGATTCGATAACAGTCGAAACACCGCTGATGGGCAGCAATGGCTCAGCCAATGTTGAGACCTATCCTTCAGGTTCAAACGAGGGCATTTTCAATTCGGTCAACCTCATGCTGAGGGATATATGAGCCAGTATGTGACAAAATGGTGACAAAGTGGTTAAATTTAGCATATTAAACAGAATCTTCCGAATATTTTGTTGACATTATGCAAAAAAAGTTGTATAATAAATTGTGTTGAAAGAGATCAACGTAAAATCATCGTTTTCGGAGTGTGCTTATGGGAAAGAATTATGAGATAGAACGTAAATTTCTCGTTGAATTCCCCAACATATCAGAACTTGATGTGAAACGCAGGATAGGTATAGTCCAGACCTACCTCAGGAGTGGAGAAAACGGCTCCCAGCGCAGAGTAAGATCTGTGGACGAAAACGGGAGCGTAAAGTATACCTATACGGAAAAGGTGTTCCTCAGTCCTGTGAAAAGGGAGGAGAACGAGTTTGAGATAAGCGGTGAAGAGTATCACAGGCTCCTCACACAGCACCGCACCGACTGCCCTCCGGTCGTTAAGGTGCGATACTGCTTCGATTATCATGACCAGCTCTTTGAGCTGGACACATACCCGTTTTCAGACCGGCTCGCTATTATGGAGCTCGAGCTTTCCTCGCCGGAGCAGACTATAGATTTCCCTAATAATGTTAAGGTCCTCAGAGATGTTTCTGCGGACAGGCGCTATTCCAATGCGGCTCTTGCAGCTGCCGGAGCTTTCCCTGAACTGAAGATTGGAGAAAAGAATTAATGTCGGAAATATTCGTACCAGCTGACAGTCCCGAACAGCTTTCGGCACTGTTCGGACAGCTTGACGGAAATGTCAGCAGAATACAGAAGGATTTCAATGTCACTGTTGTCAGCAGGGACGGCGGTATCAAAATAATCGGCGACGGAGATACTGATGGAGCCGAAAAGGCTGTCCGCGCCCTTATGGAGTTTGCAGATAAGGGAAATGCCGTCAATGAGCAGACGGTCCGCTACGTTACATCGATGGTCGCTGACGGCATAGAGGAGGAGCTCCATGAGCTCGGCGGCGACGGCATATGCGTGACCGCCTCAGGTAAGATACTGCGCCCCCGTACCGTTGGACAGAAACGCTACACAGATGCAATAAAGAACAATACCATAGTCCTTGGCATAGGTCCTGCAGGCACAGGTAAGACATACCTCGCCGTGGCTATGGCAGTGAAGGCGTTCCGCGAGCATAAGATAAAGAAGATCATCCTTACCCGTCCTGCTGTTGAAGCAGGCGAAAAGCTGGGTTTCCTTCCCGGAGACCTTCAGGATAAGGTAGATCCTTATCTGCGCCCTCTTTATGACGCCTTGTTCGATATGTTCGGCGCTGAAAGCTTCGCACGCTATATGGAAAAAGGGATAATCGAGGTAGCTCCTCTCGCTTATATGCGCGGACGCACTCTTGACGAGGCGTTCATTATACTCGATGAAGCCCAGAACACTACTTCGGAACAGATTAAAATGTTTCTCACCCGTCTCGGAAACGAGAGCAGGATGGTAATTACAGGCGATATCACCCAGATAGACCTCCCCGATACAAAGAGATCCGGACTTGTGGAGGCTGTCAAGGTCCTGAGGGGGATAGACGATATCGAGATACATCGCTTCACGGAGAAGGATGTTGTTAGGCACAGACTTGTGCAGGATATTATCAAGGCTTATGAAAAATACAATGAAGGGAGAAAAAATAATCATGGCTAAGTTAAAAGTTTATGTCAAGAATAATCAGACAGAGGTGAAGGTCCCCGTAGGTATAAGGCTTCTTATCAGAAGATGCTGTCAGGCAGTTCTAACAACTGAGAATTTCGGCAAGGACGCTGAGGTGAGCGTTTCCTTCGTAAGCAATAATGAAATAAAGAATCTCAATAAAATATACAGAAATAAAGATACAGTTACAGACGTACTTTCATTCCCACTCACTGGCGAAGACGGAGCCGTTGAGGTAAATCCCGAAACAGGTGCGGTACAGCTGGGAGATGTTGTCATCTCACTGGAAACAGCTGTAAAGCAGGCTCAGAATTTCGGCCATTCACTGGAGAGAGAGGTAGGCTTCCTCACAGTACATTCTATGCTCCACCTTCTGGGCTACGACCACGAGACTGGTCAGCTCGACCAGCGTATAATGCGCGAAAAGGAGGAATCAGTCCTTGAGAAACTTGGTATCTCAAGAGACGTTACCTTCGTAGTCAACGGAGAAAACAGCTGATGTCGAGAACAGCTTTCGTTACTATAGCAGGACGTACAAACGCAGGAAAATCTTCTCTCCTAAATGCTATCGTAGGAGAGAAGATAGCTTCTGTAAGCAGCAAGCCACAGACGACCCGCACCCGTATCACGGGTATACGCAATATCGACGACGTTCAGCTGGTATTCTTCGATACTCCAGGGTTGCATAAGCCACTGAATAAACTCAGCGAGCACATGATAAATACCGTTAAGGAGTCGGTCAGCGATATCGATGCTGTACTGTTCGTTATGGACTGCACAAAGAAGATAAACCAGCAGGAGCTTGAGTTGCTAAGGTCTATGAACAGCTCGAAAATGCCGGTTATACTAGTGCTCAATAAGATAGACCTGCTCAGAAACAAGGACGAGTTGGCTCCGGTTATAGCGGAGCTAACATCGAAGATACAGTTTCAGGCAGTAGTGCCCGTAAGCGTTATCGAAAACAGCGGCGTAGATATAGTCATCGACGAGATAATCGCACTTTCCGAGGAGTCGGTACACTTCTTTCCAGAGGATATGATCACAGACCAGCCTGAAAAGGTGCTGGCTGCTGAAATGATACGGGAAAAGCTACTTACCCTTCTCAGTGACGAGGTGCCGCATGGTATAGCAGTCGGCGTTGATCAGATGAGCGAGCGTGATGACAAGGATATATTGGATATATCTGCTATCATCTACTGTGAGAAGGAGTCCCACAAGGGAATAATCATAGGCAAGGGCGGCACTATGCTGAAAAAGGCTTCTACAGCCGCAAGGATAGAGTTGGAGGATTTCTTCCAGATAAAGGTAAATCTCAAATGCTGGGTGAAGGTCAAGGAGGACTGGCGCAACAGGGAGAACCTAATACGCAGTTTCGGGCTTTCAGAGAAATAATTACCGCAAATAATCTCAGGCTTTCCGCCAAAAATATCATATGAATTAAAAATTGAGAATGAATGTATTGCCGATGTAATATTATTCTGCTCTGTCCGCGAAGCGGATACGGTAACTCTCAATTATAAATTCTCCATTCTCAAATTTTTGCCGGAGGTCTGTTTTGAACGAAGATATTTTATGGGATAAATTCGCCGTGAGCGGCAGTATAGATGACTATCTGCAATACTCGGCGCATAAGGAAGATAACCATGACAATTGTTGAAGGCATCGTCCTTAAAGAACGTTCTGTCGGCGAACAGGACAAATTTATAGATATACTGACCAAGGAGAGCGGAGTTATTGAGGTTTCCGTTAAAGGCGCAAGGAAAATAAACGGAAGATCAGGGAGCTCCACTCAGCTTTTGGCATATTCACGGTTCTGCGTGGAAAGGAGAGGTAATTACCTTTACTTGAACAGTGCGGAGCCGATACATATTTTTTACGGACTTCGCGGTTCTCTGACCAAGGTGTCACTTGCAAGTTATTTCGCAGAGGTCATGCGGTTCTGCATAAAGCCTGAGGCTCAGAACGGTGATATTATGAGGTTGCTGCTTAACTGTCTCCACTTCCTCGAAAATGGAGAGCGCGGAGAGAGCATGATTAAGGCTCTTTTCGAGTTCAGACTGATGTCGGAGATAGGTTATATGCCAGATGTGGTTGCTTGTCGAGGCTGCGGAACATATGAGCCGGAGGAGCTTTTTTTCTGCATAAGTGACGGTGGCTTTTACTGCGCAGACTGCTTTGAGAACGAAAGCGGTTCAAACTATATGAAGGTGAAGCTCCCTGTGCTCAGTGCGGTGCGGCATATCGTTCTTAGCGACTTTGACAGACTGTTCAATTTTCGCGTATCTGAGGAAACTCAGCAGAGGCTTTCAGCACTGGCAGAGTTCTATCTGCTGACCCATCTCGAACGCAGTTTTGGTACGCTGGATTTTTACAAGACTATCAAATCATAATTCTGCGGAGCATAATTATGATTTAAAAAATTAAAGGATAAATATGGATAAATATTTGAAAACACTTGAACTGGACAAGATACTGGAAATGCTTGCGGAGCTCACATCCAATGAGGAGACGCGCCGCATGGCGCTGGCGGTACGTCCCGACAATGACCTTGAAAGAGTTCGATATGAATGTCTAAAAACATCTCAGGCTCTGTCTCTTTCGGTGCAGTTCGGAACTCCGCCTTTCGGCAATTTCAAGGACATAAGCGCTGTGGCTGCAAGGGCTAAGTCGGGAGCGGTTATCTCTCTCAGCGACCTCCTTGATATTGCGGCAATGCTCAAACAGATAAAGGCTCTCGCTGACTGGTATGCTCATTGTGAGAATATGGAAACAGAGCTGAGCTACCTCTTTTCACGGCTCCAGCCAAATGACTGGCTCCTCGAAAAACTCGAACGCTCGATAATCTCTGAGAATGAGATATCTGACGCGGCAAGTGCGGAGCTTGCGGCTATACGCCGTAAAATAAATCGTGCAGGTATGCAGCTTCGCGAGACCCTTGACAAGATGATAAAGAACAAAACTACTCAGCAGTACCTTCAGGAGGCTAATGTCACAATCCGTGATGGTCGTTTTGTTCTGCCCGTAAAATCTGAATACCGCGGACAGGTTAGCGGTCTTATACACGATACCTCTGCTACAGGTCAGACTATATTCATCGAGCCGATGGCGATAGTTGAGGCAAATAATGATATCCGTCTCCTTGAAGCAAAAGAGCAGGAGGAGATAGAGCGCATAATCCGGCAACTATGCCGCGACTGCGGAGAATATGCTGATATACTTGCGGAGAATTACAAGGTATGCACAGAGCTGAACCTCTACTTTGCAAAATCAAATCTTGCGGCAAAGCTGAACTGCTCCCTGCCGGAAATAACAGATGATGGAAAAATGCACCTGAAAAAAGCTCGTCACCCTCTTATCGATAAGAACAAGGCTGTTCCTGTTGAGATAAGTCTCGGCGAGGACTATCAGGCGCTCATAATCACAGGTCCGAATACTGGCGGTAAGACGGTAACTCTCAAAACAGCCGGACTTCTTGCAGCTATGACCATGTGTGGACTTCTCATACCCGTTGCCGATGGCAGCAGGATATCGGTTTACGACAATATACTTGCGGATATCGGCGACAGTCAGAGCATAGAGCAGAACCTGTCTACATTTTCGTCGCATACGAACAAGGTAATCGAGATACTTAAAACTGCCGACGAGCAGTCACTTGTTCTACTTGACGAGCTAGGATCGGGCACAGACCCAGTGGAGGGCGCGGCTCTCGCAATTTCCATTATACGTCGCCTTATGCAGAACGGAGCGAAGGTAATGGTGACTACCCATTATCAGGAGCTTAAGGTTTTTGCTATCGACAGCGAAGGCGTGGAGAATGCTTCATGCGAGTTTGATATCGAGACCCTTCGTCCCACATACAGACTTATCGTGGGCTCACCAGGTAAGTCGAACGCTTTTGCTATATCCGAAAGCCTTGGTATGCCTGCAGATATAATTGATGACGCTAAAATGCGCGTCAGTGAGGCAAATACCCGTCTTGAAGAGGTCATCGGCAAGCTCGAGGCTGCACGTCTTGAGTTGGAAAAGCAGAAAGATGAGATAAACCGTCTGCGCGTTGAGACTGCCGAGCACGAGGAGACTATCCGCAGGGAGCGAGAGCAGATAGAGGCTTCAAAGGCTGAGGAGCTTGAAAAGGCAAGGCTCCGTGCTATGACTATCATAGAACAGACTAAGGCGGAGTCCAACGAACTTCTTGACGAGCTTGAAAGGCTACGTAAGGAAAAGGAAAAGAAAGATTTCAGCGCTAATGTATCGGGAATGAAGTCAAAGACAAAGCAGAGCTTCAACAAGATGTACGACACAGCAAATCCCGTAGAGAAGCGAGATCCCAACGAGGGCTACGTCCTGCCGAGAAAGCTCCGCAGGGGAGATACGGTGTACGTAGTTGACTTACAGCGCAAAGGCATAATTTCTGGAGAGCCAGACGGCAGCGACTTCGTTTACGTTCAGATGGGAGTTATGAAGACTAAGATGAATATATCCCGTCTGCGTCTTGAAGAACCGGAGAAGGTCACGGTGGGAAACAAGTCCATACGTCCAAATCGTAAGATGAACAAGGTAGGTGTAAAGGCTGAGCGCAGAGGAAAAATGGAGCTAGATATCCGAGGCTGCGCCTGCGATGACGGAGTTTACCAGTTGGATGCCTTCATAGATCAGGCGGTAATGTCAAATATATCGACTATTACTATAATTCACGGAAAGGGTACGGGACTGCTGAGACAGGCTGTACACAAGCGGCTGAAATCACATCCGTCGGTAAAGACGTTCAGGCTCGGACTTTTCGGCGAGGGCGAAGACGGCGTTACTGTTGCGGAGCTTAAATAAAAATTATTACGGGGCGAGGGTCACATCGCCCCTTTCATTTTTCAGAGAGCAGTCTGACAGCTAAAGGTACTTTATCCTACTGCTCATAATTTGCTTGACATCGACTGAGATTTGTGGCATAATTATGTTGTATAGCTATGGTATACTCGTGAGGAAGCTCCGCGGATACGGAGCAATATAAAATGAGAGGAGAGTTTTACTATGCTTAAAAAACTGACAGGCGGTATCCTTTCCGCCGTCCTACTTGCTACATCAACTGTTTCGGCATTGCCGGCAGGTGTTATGATGACAACGGCTAACGCCGCTGACGGCAAGTTCAATTACGCTGACGCACTGGACAAGTCGCTTTTCTTCTATGAGGCACAGCAGGCAGGTCCGCTTCCTGAGTGGAACAGAGTAGAGTGGAAAGCAGATTCTGCTATGAGCGATCCTGTTCTTGGAGGCTGGTACGATGCCGGAGATCACGTAAAGTTCAATCTTCCTATGTCCTATTCCGCTTCAATGCTGGCATGGGGCCTTTACCAGTACCCCGACGGACTTGCAAAGGCAGGTCTTAAGGAAACTTATGTGAACAATCTTACCTTCGTGCTAGACTATCTTGCAGAGTGCGACAAGGGCTCCGAGATTGTTTATCAGGTGGGTATCGGTAAGCACGACCACACATGGTGGGGTCCTGTTGAGCTTCTTGAATACGGTATGGAAGACAACGGACATTCTATAGCAGAAGCTCGTGAGGCTCTTAAGTCTTCCAAGGGATGTTCCGCTGTTTTCGGCGAAATGGCAGCTGCTCTCGCAGCAGGTGCGGCAGCGCTTGATGGCGATATTGACGCTTCCAAGAAGGCTGACTACTTAAAGCATGCTGAGAATATTTATAAGATAGCAAAGTCATCACCAAGCGATGATGTATATAATAAGAGCGATGCTCAGGGATTCTATCAGTCCAGCCACTTCTACGATGAGCTCTTCTATGCTGCAAACTGGCTCTATATCGCAACAGGCGACAACGGCTACCTTGATGATGCAAAGGGTTATATCCCAAATCTCGGCAAGATGCTGGGCGAGGGTGATACTATCGCTTACGGCTGGGGACACTGCTGGGACGACAATACTCAGGGAGCTATGTTGCTCTACGCTATAAACACAAATGATTCAAGCGCTATCGCTCACGTAAAGAAGCACTGCGACCGCTGGGTAAACGGCGATGAGGCTAAGACAATCTCCGGCGGACTCCGTTGGCTGAGCAACTGGGGTTGTCTGAGGTACGCAAATACAGCTGCTTTCATTGCAACTGTTGCAAGCGATACTATTCTCACCTCAGAGGCTTCCAAGTACACAGAATTTGCTGAGACACAGGTAAACTATGCTCTCGGTGACAATCCACTGAAACAGAGCTACGTTGTAGGCTTTGGTGACAAGTATCCCCAGAACCCTCATCACCGTACAGCTCATGGTTCATGGAAGAATGACCTTAAGATACCCGATAAGACAAGACATATCCTCTACGGCGCTCTCGTAGGAGGTCCTAACCAGGATGGCTCTTACAACGACGACCGTCAGGACTTCATCAACAACGAGGTTGCTACAGACTATAACGCTGGCTTCACAGCTATGCTCTGCAAAATGGTGGATAAGTACGGCGGCACAAAGGATCCAAATTTCCCAGAGCCAGAGGTACATGACGGTCCCGAGTTTTACGTTGAAGTGCTCTCAAAGGGTGGCGATTCCAGCGGACAGACTATCAGCTTCAAGGTGACCAACCACTCCGCATGGCCAGCAAGAGTTCAGGATAATATCTCATTCAGATACTTCATGGACCTCAGCGAAGTAATTTCCGCAGGCAAGAACCCTGAGGATCTCGTTATCCGCTGCGACCGTGATCAGTCTGCAATGTATGCAAATAAGGGCTACAAGACAGCTGAGATATCCAAGCCGATACAGTACAGCGGCAATATCTACTACATCGAGGTAAATCTCCCTGACGGACGTGTTGTTCTCCCTATATCAGAGGGACAGCAGCAGTGCGAGATACTCCTTGCTATCGTAATGCCCGACTACGGCAGTGGCTGGGATTCATCAAATGACTTCTCTGCTAAGGGTGTAGGCAAGGGTTCGTCAACAGACGGTACAGCTTCAGGCGTTATAACACCTTATGTACCTGTTTATATCAATGGCAAGCTCTATTATGGCGAAGAGCCTGACGGCACAAAGGCTGACGGTCTTGGCAGCACAGGTAGCGATACACCAAGAACAACAACTTCTTTAAAGCCCAAGGATACAACAACTACCACAACTACTTCCGAAACTACAACTACAGAAACAACAACTACAACTACAGAAACAACAACAACTACTACTACAACTACTTTAGATCAATCTTATTGTGATAAAAAATATGGATCACTA
>NZ_JAGCFH010000055.1 GCF_017650195.1 Ruminococcus sp.
AGAAGAACTTGTAGCTGTGAATCTACCCGAGGGCTTGAAGATAATAGAAACCTCTGCTTTTTCAGGAACTGAGATATCTTCATTCTGTTTGCCGGAGTCCCTTGAGTCTATTAGCGATGAAGCCTTTGCTGGCAACACTTGTCTTGAGACTATAACTATACCGAAGAACGTCTCGAATATTGGAATAGCATTTATGCAGTGTGAGCACCTTGAAAGTATCGTTCTGGAGAGCACCAAAGCCATAGAAAAAAGCAATGGATGGGGAGTAAACAGCAACTGGAGCTACGATCCGTTGTCTTTTATATACACCGGCTGCGATGAGACCGTTGTGTATCTGCCCGATGAGAGCTATGACGGTTTCATGGAGAAATACACGCAGGTATTCGGAACAAACTGTGCAATAAAGCGTGTAAGTGAATACACCGCACCTGTACACATAATGGGTGACGTTAACGGCGACAAAAAAACTAGTATCGCCGATCTTGTACTGCTTCAAAGGTGGCTGTCGGGAAGCGGAAAAATAAAGTCGAAAGACTGGAATACTGCTGATCTCTGTAAAGATGACAGGCTTGATGTGTTCGATCTTGTGGAGCTCAGGAGGCTGCTTATCACAAAGGTGACAGGACTTGGCAAGAAAGCTCCTGTAAGCACTTTGGCCCCCTCAATGCCCAGTATCGGCAGCAGTCGTATTCCGGTATTTGCAGTAGATTTTCCTGATCATTCTTTATATCTGATTGATTTTGCTGATATGATAAAAAGCCAGTGTTTCGGCGAGGGAAACAAGAACGACAGAGCCTATCCCCTGGAGAGTATACCCGCCTATTTTGACCGTGCGTCATATGGCAAACTGAACCTTGAATGTGATGTCATTAATTATACCGCAAAAAAGCCTGCCGAGAGCTACGTAAACAACAATGCACAGGAATTGGTCGAGGAGATAATGGCTGAATTTGAGGACAGGCTGGATTACAAAGTCTATGACATCAACGGTGATACTACACTAGACTCGATGATAATAGTAGTTCCCGAAAGTGTGATATCAATTGACATCTACGGCAACAAAATTCCTGACTGGTGGCCTTTTTCTGCAAATTATTCCGGCAGCAACAGATATGACGGTATCAGGGTCGGTACCTACTGCGTGAGCCCGTTCTGGCCTCAGGAACGATCAGGTACAAACGCCAAGATAGCTCATGAGCTATGTCACGCTATGGGACTTACAGATTATTACTGTAAAGACAGTGACAATGATACAGGTGACGGCGGAATGACCGGCGACGCCGGTATGGAGCTCATGGACGAGGGCAAAGGCGACCTGTCTGCATTTTCAAAGTTAATGCTGGGATGGATAACGGAAGATGAGATACAGGTCTATACGGGCGGTGAGCAGACATTCACTCTGAATTCCTCACAACAGGAGCCCTCCTGTGTTATCATACCAAGAATGAAGGGAAATGACTGGTTCAGTGAGTACTTCATAATAGAGTTTATTACTGGAGAAGCCAATAATTCTGTTTATGACTGGAACGGCAACCGAAGTTCACTATTCTCAAAAGAAGGCGGAGTCCGTATCCTGCACTGTAATGCAGAAATCTCGGAAGATGCATTCGGCATGGAGTTCAAGTACAGCATAAACAGCCCTCACTATGACAGCAGCGACGAGAAGCAGCGGGTGCTGCGCCTTGTGAATCAGGACGGATTGTTCTATCCAGGCACAAGAGGTCTTAATTATAAAAATATCATTGACAGCAGTGTTGATGACTTCGCATGGTATGATGGGAACGGCGATATGACTGTAGATACCGGACTGAAAGTGCAGATATCCGATTTTCAATACGGACCTGACTATGCACCTGATCCGTTCTCGGAAGGCTATAAGTTCTACGATCCTGCGTATCTTAACGGCGGCACATACACAATAACCATATCCCCATCAATCGAGTAGGAGTCGACAATTAAGCCGCCAATCTCTCAGTCGATTAGCCAAGTGAACTTTCACTCGTTAGATAGTGCCCATGTCGGGTAACCCACAAAAAGAGCCTCCGAATTGGAGGCTCTTAATTATAGTCATTTGTTTTTGCCACACATATATGACAAGTTTTCTAAAAAATTTAGTATGCTTTAATTTGCCACATCCTCAAACATCTCTCCGTCAACAATACGAACAGTTCTCTGCGCCCAATTTGCGACATTCAGGTCATGAGTTATCATAACGATAGTATTTCCCATTTCATGGAGCTTTGTAAACAGCTTGAGCACTTCTGCACCACTGCTCTGGTCGAGAGCACCTGTGGGCTCATCTGCAAGAAGAAGTGAAGGCTTGCTGCACAAGGCACGTGCTATGGCAACTCTCTGACGCTGTCCGCCAGAAAGTTCCGACGGTTTGTGGTGGATACGATCTGAAAGTCCGAGCATATCTATGACATCACGGCAGTCCATTTCAGCTGATTTCCTGTCCTGTCCCCGAATAAGCAAAGGCATTATTATATTCTGCATTACTGTATAAGTCGGTATAAGGTGATAGTTCTGAAATATAAAACCTATCTCGTGATTTCTTATATTTGTGAGCTCCTTTTCCTTAGTCTGATGTATCGGTATGCCGTTCAGAGCGTATGAGCCGCTATCTAGAGTGTCCATACATCCGATAATGTTCATAAGTGTGGATTTGCCCGAACCGGACGGTCCAAGTATCGCAGTAAATTCGCCTATTTCGACGGTAAAGTCTATATTTTTTAGGACATTCAGACGTTCCGCCCCCATTTTGTAGCTCTTGCAGACATTCTTCATGGAGATTATCTGTTCTGTTCCCATATTCAGCACCTCACTTCTCCATTATCCATACTTCTGTGACAACATCATTACCTTCGGTGTCCTTCTCAATGCTGCACTTAATGATATCGCCTGCGCTCAGTACGTCGAAATCAGTTTTTACGCCAAGACTTGTTGTAACTGTTGTACCAACGGGGATACGCAGCTCCTCCTGTTCGCCTGTCAGTGTATATTTACTGCTGCCTGAGTTTTCCCTGGTCTTAGATCTGCTGAAACCTTTTGACTTTTCTCCGTCACCTAATTTGCTGAATCCCTCCGGAATTTCACCACTGAAATTTTCCGGATCAAAGCCCTCGGGCATCTCGCCGTTTTCGGGCTTTTTAAAGCTTCCTGAGATTTCTCCGTCTTCGCTTCTGCTGAATCCACCGGGCATTTTCCCGATGAACTGTTCAGGATCAAAACCTTCGGGCATCTCGCCGTTTTCGGGCTTTTTAAAGCTTCCTGAGATTTCTCCGTCTTCGCTTCTGCTGAATCCACCGGGCATTTTTCCGCTGAACTGTTCAGGGTCAAAGCCTTCGGGCATCTCGCCGTCCTCCGGCATTTTGAAGCTCCTTGACCCTTCACCGCCATCCGAACGGCTTGGTCTTGTTCGTTCGCTCTTTGAATCGGTATTCTCATCGTCAGAGCTGTCCTTATCATCTTTATCCTTAGCGTCTGAGGACTCGGCCTCCTCATTATAATCCGCCAAGAGAAGAACTATGTCGTTTCCCGAAATGGAATCTATCTTACCGTAAATATACTCTGTATCCGCCGCTTTTGCATTCTTTCCGCATGAAGCCAGTGATGCGAGCATTGCGGTCAGCAGAGCAGCTGCAATCAGTTTTTTCATAATGATCTATCTCCCTCTTTAAAGGATACATTTCTCATTCGCTTGAAAGAGCTTCAACAGGTACAAGCTTTGAAGCCTTCCATGCCGGATAAAAGCCGAATACCGTACCAGTAACAAGTGAGAACGCTAAAGCAATTACTGCGCCTGCGGCTGACATTTCCATACGGATATTAAGTCCCGAAAGAACAGGGCTTATCATAAAGCTTAAAAGCACTCCGATAATACCGCCGATCAGGCTTATACAACAAGCTTCCATCATGAATTCTAGAAGTATATCCTTTCTTGAACCGCCGATAGCCTTGAGTATTCCTATCTCCTGAGTACGCTCCTTTACAGAAACGAACAGAACGTTCATTATACCGATACCTCCGATAATGAATACTATGGAAGCCATAGCGATAAGCATAAGTGTGAGCGTCTTGTTTGACTTGTTTGCTGCTTCCATTTTGCTTCCAGCGTCTGAGATAGTGAACTCAGCGTTGGGATAACTTGCCGCAAGAACTATTTTTACGTTTTCGGTAACTGTTTCGATATCGTTCACATCTTCAGCGATAACTGTAATAGTCGGGCTGATATCGCTGCCGGTCAGGTACTTTATACCTGTAGAATACGGGATAAATATTGCTTCGTCAGCACTTATACCCGCCTCCACTGTCCCCTGTTCCGCCAGTACTCCGCTGACAGTATAAGGGCGATCGTCGATATATACTGTGTTGTCATAGGCTTCCTCGGCGCTGCCGAAAATATTTTTCGCCGCGCTGTAGCCCAGTACGCATACCTTTGACTTGTTATCGTTGTCCGCGTCTGTTATATAGTCGCCGAACATCATTGAAAGATTACTAAGATCTGCATAATCAGAAAGTGTTCCCGCAATGGTGTATGACTCAGTCTCCTCAATGTTTCCGCCGTAAATATCCTGTTTTGTGGTATAGGATATAGTGGCTTCGCTCAGTCCGGGAACTGATGAATAGATATCGTCCATATCCTCGGTTGTGAGAGTTATGCTCTCGATATTCTTTCTGTCGGAGCTGCCGCCAAACAAGCCGCTGAAACCTCCGCTAAATCCCGAAAAAAATCCGCTTCGGCTGTTTTTTTCACCCGATCCGCTGTCTCTGCTTGCTGAGAAATCGGGCATACTGCCGCTTCCAATTGAAGGAAATTCTCCACCTGAAAAGTCAGGTCTGCCGCTCATCGCTACAGGTGATTCGCCACTCCTTGATGAGGACTGACTTCCGCCGAATGAAAATCCTGATCTTTCCTGTGACTGTTCGTAACTTATATCCAACGCTCCTGCGTTGAGATTGCGGAACTGTTCGGCAACATCGGCTTTTCCACCGCGTCCGATAGCAATAACGCATACTATTGTTGCAGCTCCCACAATAATACCTATGGAAGTCAGCAGAACCTTGAATTTATTCTGTATCAGGTTCAGCCTGACAAGATTCAATATCTCCGAAAAACGCATATCATGACACCTTACCTTTTATTAGGAGAGTATCGCCCTCGGAAACACCCTTGATCTCGGCGATGTTTCCGTTGGAAAAGCCTACTTCAACTTTGACCTTCTCCTCGCTGCCGTCCTGATTCTTCATAAGCACATAGCTGTCTGTCCCCTCCTTGTTTATTGCCTTGTTTGATACGTACAGAACATCCTGCACCTGCTTTGAGATAAAGGTAACATTTGCGGTCATTCCCGAAAGCAGAGTCTCAGGAACGCTTGTAACTACCACTGTTACAGGATAGCTTACAGTTGAGGAATTACCGCTTGTGGAAGACGAACCTATCTCCGAAACATAGCCGCTGAACATCTCATTAGGATACGAAATGAAACTGATATCAACTGTATCCTCAATATGAACTACGGATATATCGTCCTCTGTAACATTTACGGTAACGGTTATGCTTTCGGCATCGGCATAGCTTGCAATAGCAGTATCCGAGGTAAGAGTATCTCCAGACGAATAGCCCACTCCTGTGATAGTTCCGCTGTACTCAGCACGAATACTTCCGTCTGAAATATATGTTTCAAAAGCTTCAAGATCAGCCTTAGCAGCATCAACAGCTTCCTGTGCTTCATCTGTCGCAGAGCCTACACCGTTTAAGGAAACTTCATATAGATCCTGCGCGTTTTCGTAGTACATACAGGCTTCCTCATAGGTCTGCTTTGCAGCAAGCTCGTCTGCCGAACGAGAGCTTTCAGCCGAGGAAAGCTGTGAACGCAGAGATTCAAGCTGCGTCTGAAGCTGTGAGAGCTGCTTATCGTCGGTGCAGGCAGCTATCTGTGCATTTACATCGTCTATCTGACTGTAAAGGCTGCTGATATTCTGCGCTATCTCGTTAAGTGCTGCATTATATACTGAAAGGGCGTTCTGTCCTTCTGCAACTCGGGTATCATAATCAAACTTAGCAGAGAGCTCAGTCTCGCTTGCTTCTATCTGAGCCTGTCTGAGTGCGAGCTCTGCGTCCTCGACCGCCTTGGTAAGTGCCTCACGTGCTTCGTCTATGCTTTCCTGAGTGATAGTCATTATGACATCGCCCTTTTGAACGGTCTGTCCCTCAGTTATCATTACTTTCTCCACAACAAGTGCCACCGCTGAGGATTCGGACTGAGTTGATACGCTTGTTGAGCCCATGTTGCTGCCTCTGCTGCTTTTTCCGCTGCTCATGCCACCCATGCTCATTCCGCCCATTCCGCTCATACCACCCATGCTCATTCCGCCTGAGGGTGATGAGCTTCCACTTTCGACCGATGCGGAAACGCTTGTGGATGTAAGTACAAGATCGTAGGTCTGCTCAAGAGAATCGACTTTAACAGCAGCGCTTTCTGTAACACCAGCGGTAACGTTTCCTCTTGATACAGTTACTTCCTTTGCTATCTCAGCAGCATTGCTCTGAGAAGACTTCTGATATACATTATATCCCAGTACTGCACCGCCTGCCATAACAAGTGCAGCAGTACCAGCTATTATCTTTTTCATGTTAATCTTCCTTTCTTCTGCTGAAATCAGGCATATTTGACGGATCAAAGCCCTCAGGCATTCCGCCGCTGAAATCGGGACGTCCGCTGCCCGAGCCAAAGCTTTCGCCGTCTGTGCTCTTATCGCTCTTGAAATCGGAGAAGTCTGCGCTTCTCATACTGCTGTAATTGAAGTAAACATTTACAGACTGCCCGCTGTACAAATTGGCATTCTCATCTGCTTCAACTGTTATATTGAACCGTACATCTGCAAGACTTGTTGAAGTCCCCTCTGCAATCGCTGTGATCTTTCCGTTTGAGATACCTGTTTCAGAGGAATATATAAGTACAATATCGCCGATGTTTACCTGTGTAACATCATTCTGGTCAAGCTCAACTATAGTTTTATAGCTACTCTCGTCCACATAATAAACAAATGGCATATTTACATTTACATTTCTACCCTCCTGACAGTTCAGCGAATAGACTATAGCGTTCTGTTTTGCGCATATATATCCCCCAGCCAGTTCTTCCCTGAAGATTCGAAGATTTTCCTCCGCCGTATCGTAAGCTTCCTGTACCTTGGTAAGCTCGTCCTCGATAGTTGAAAGGGTTATCTGATAATGGTACTCTGCATTTTCATAGGAAGCATTATCGGTATCGAGCTTGTTTTTTAGCTCGAGCTGATCCTTGCTGTATGAAGCTTTCAGGGAGTTGTACTCCGAAAGGAGCTTGCTGATATTGCTTTTAGCCTTTGAGAGTGTAGTGTTGAGACTGCTTATCTCTTTATTAAGGGAAGTCACACTGTTCTGCACTTCCTTTAGTTCAGAGCTGCATTCGTTGAGAGACTGCGAAAGTACTTTATAATTATTTTCAGCGTCTCTGTATTCACTTTCAGCCTGTTTAAGCTGAGCTTTCCGGGAATTGTACTCTTCAAGAGCAGATTCATAAAGAGATGTGAGTGGATCAGCTTCTGTGCTGTCAGCCTCTTCATCAAAGCCTGATCTGTATGACGGCATCTTCATCTCTGCCATATCAAAGGACTGACCATCCGTTTTCATCATATCCTGTCCTGACGGCTGTCTGTCATCAGCTGAAGCGGTCTGCTCCTCTGTCTTTGCGGATATACTGCTTACAAGGACAATATCTGAGGTATCCATACCAAGAGCATTTCCAAGGTAACGAACTGTTCCGGCGGAGGCATTATATTCCGATACCAGTTCGTTATACATATCCGCCGAGGAAGTGTATCTTTGCTTAGCTTCATTAACTTCATTCTGGAGTAAGTTTTTCTTCTCCTGCAAGCTGTCTGCCTGCGACTGCTTTTCGCTGAGCTCCGCCTGCTTTGATGATATCTCATTAGGAGTATTGTTAATAGTATCCACTGCCTCCTGATATGAGTCATAAGCTTTTTTCAGGTCGTTGTCAAGGGAATTCATATCGCTCTCATATTCTTTCTGCGCAGTATTCCCAAGAAGCTTTTCTGACTCATAAAGGAGATATGCTTTGTTCTTATCTGTCTGATAGGACATTTTCTGTTTAAGAAGATTACTTTTCGCACTCTGTAATTCATTATTAAGCGTCTTTTCAGCTTTTGCAAGGCTATCCTCCGTTATCTGATACAAAGGAGTTTCCAAGGTGACTGTATCTCCTGACTCAACAAGCACAGCCCCGACTGTTAGCTTCACTGCTGTGTTATCCAAACCGAGAGAATCGCTCAGCTGTGATGATGTTATCGTACCGCCTGCACTGATGATACCATCGTCTGCTTTTGCTGTTTTAACTTCTGTATCATCGCTCTGTGCTGACTGAGCATTGGCCTTTGAACGCATTGAAAGCATCCCTGCCGAACCGCCTGCTATGATCACCATAGCGCATACAGCCGCTATAACACGTATCCGACGGGATCTTGTGTTTTCCTGTTTCATATTCTCCACATCCTTTTTTGTATCGGATTTGACTTCCTGCATATGATGATACCATACGTCACTAAATTCAGCCTAAAATTTATGTGAAGCCTTAATGAAAATATCACAGGCATATTTCACTTTGTTCACACAGAAAATTCAGCCTCATTTCAGTACAATATGATATTATAATAATGAGCAAGCATTTTGTAGCAGTGAAAGGAAGGGTATATATGAAGCTTCTTATAGCAGAAGATGACACAAAGCTTCTTAAATCGCTAATCCATGTATTTGAACACAACCGCTTTTCCGCCGATGGCGTTACAAATGGTGCAGATGCCCTTGAATACGCAAAGACCAACCAGTACGACGGTCTGATACTTGATGTGATGATGCCTGAGCTAGACGGACTTGAGGTCCTCAGAAAACTGAGAAACTTGGGAATAAATACTCCTGCAATGTTCCTTACCGCAAGGACAGAGGTATATCAGCGTGTAGAGGGACTTGAAGCAGGTGCGGATGATTATCTCGCAAAGCCGTTTTCCACGGCCGAGCTTATCGCAAGAGTCCGCGCTATGCTGAGACGTAAGGATAACTATATGCCTGACTTACTGCAATGCTGCGGTATGCAACTGAACCGATCTACTTATGAGCTGTCCTGCGGAGATAATATACAGCCACTGAGCGCAAAAGAATTTCAGATAGTAGAGATCCTCATGGAGCACCACGGCACTATCATTACCACTGAGCAGCTTGTCTCTCGGATATGGGGATGGGATGCAGAAGTTGATACCAGCGTGGTGTGGGTGCATATTTCCAATCTCCGTAAAAAGCTCAATGCAATAGGTGCCAATGCAGAAATAAGGTTTATCCGCAATGCGGGATATATACTGGAGGGACAAGCATGATAAAACGACTGCGCAAGCGCTTTATCCTTATCTGTACCCTGTCATTTTTAGCTGTGTTCGTTATAATGGTGACAGCTATATACGTTACAAATACAATACGTCAAAACCGCAGACTTGATTTCATAGCCGATATCATTTCCGAAAACGGCAGTTTTCCCAAGCAAAAGGATACTTCTCTCTCATTTTCAAATTCGCTGCCTGATTTTATAAATAACGATACTCCTTTCACCACACGTTTTTATACTGTATCGCTGGATGAAAACGGTTTATATCAGAGCAGCAGTACGGAATTCGTATCTGACATTTCCGAAACAGATGCCGAACATAGTGCCGAAGAAGTCCTTAAAAAAGGAAAAAGCCGCGGCTGGTACGGCGACTTCAGGTATAAGGTATATGAAAAGGACGGCAATAAACAGATAATTTTCATCAGCGGAAAAAATCATCGTTTTTCATCTAACGAATTTATGAAATCAACGATAAGAATTTTCGGTATCGGCAGTCTTGCCGTTCTTGCACTGATAATCATACTTTCAAAGTATGCAATGCGTCCTACGGCTGAAAGCTACCAGAAGCAGAAGCAGTTCGTTACCGACGCCAGCCATGAACTGAAAACTCCGCTTACTCTAATACTCACAAATATAGACATTGCCGAATCGGAGCTCGGACAAAACGAATGGCTGGACGATATACGAAGCGAAGGTGAACGTATGAGCAAGCTGGTCAACCGGCTTGTTACACTTTCGCGTATGGATGAGGAAAAAGCTTTGGGAAGCTTTAACGAGTTTGATCTTTCTGGCACAGTCAGTGACACTGTTTCTGAGTTTACCGAACTTGCATCAATATACGGCAAGAACCTTACAGCTGATATTGATAAAGGTATAAAATATCACGGTGATGAGTCCGAGATTCGTCAACTCACCGCAATATTGCTCGACAATGCTGTAAAATACTGTGATGAGGGCGGCAGTATAAAGGCTGTTCTTAGTCAGAAAAAATATCCAATTCTTACAGTGACAAACAGCTACAAAAAGGTAGATAATATCAAACTTGACCGCCTGTTCGATCGCTTTTACCGTGAAGATACTGCTCGAACAGCAGGCTCGGGATTTGGTATCGGGCTCTCAATCGCACAGTCTATAACAGAACACCATAAAGGAAGCATCAAAGCTGTGAAAGCAGATGAAGGAGTTATAGGTTTCATAGTAAAATTATAATTGATACATATATTTCTAATTCTGCATTTTATTTTTTCTTCTATCGCACGGATAACATAGGTTTCGCTCTCCCATCTTACCCAATAAAATAGGCACTTCTGAAAATTCAGAAGTGCTTTTTTACCGTCATTTTAATGATAATGTTTTTTACACATTATAAATCTCCGTAAACGCGAACTCTCTTTATCATATTTTCATAAGTTTTTATTCTATCATGTTACTAAGCAAAACAGAATCTAACCTATCTTGCTTATTCTTTTTTGCAAATCATTTATAATCCAATCCTCGAATTTACAATTGCAGTATGGTTCAGAGTATGTTTGATCCATACAATTAAAATCAATTACGAGAACTTCTCCGCTGGCATTGCCACGACACATCAGTATTGATAGCATTGTACAACCTGGAGTGCTGATGTATATTCCTCCGGCTGCCATTTGATTTTGCATTTTAATAAGTTGTTGTGTAAGTTGCTTGCATTCGTCATCAGAAACGCAATCTCTTCTCTCAACAATAAAAACATATTCTTCAGCAAAATTTCTCCACTGTGAATCCTTCAGTGAATGATCAAGCATAGGTTCGTATATATTTCTAATCGCACAAGATTTATTGTGTCGACGCATTTCATCAAGAGACCAAATGCCGTAATCTGCACCAACACCACCATTACCAAGCTCGGTAAGATAACGTCCAAAAGGAACAGGAAGTGGCATTCCTATTTCTTGTTCAAAATCTTTTATCTGTTTTATAGTTGCCTGAGGATTGAATAGTTTATCATGTTCAGTTGAAAATAGTCTATAGTTAGAAATACGGAAATGAAAACAACAACATTTGTGATTTATAGCTGTCTTGACAACCATGCAAAGTCATGTTATACTTATAACAAGATTTCTCACATGAAAGGATAATAACTATGCTGCTTGAATCCCAGGTTGGCCCCAACGAACACATTATCTGGTCTGGAACAAAAAACAAAAAGGTTTCTGTTATGGAGTCTATCTTTAATCCGTTGCTGCCATTTGCGGCATTATGGGCTATAATTGATTTCGGAATCATATTCATGTCGTCTGCCAATTCAAATTCTCATTCGTCAACCGGTATAGGGAAAAGCATGATGGGATTCTTGATTCCATTTTTTTTACTGCATCTAATGCCTGTCTGGCTGTATCTTGGTGGTGTGCTGACCTCTGCTGTTCGTGCGAAAAATACATGCTACTGTGTCACTGATCAGGCTGTTTATATACAGCATGGAGTTTTCAATACAACTACCGAAAGAATTACCTATCAGCAGGTTATCTCTGTTGGTACACAACAATCATTTTTTGACAAACGCGCTTATACGGGAGATGTTGTTCTGAAGCTTGACGAGATTGTGTATTCCGGCAAGTATCGTACACCTCATCAGCGCAATGTCAAGATTGAAAATATTGCTGATTACGAAGATCTTTATCAAATGATTATGCAGTATCAACCGTCGTTTGCCACTGGCATGCCGGGAAACGCACCTAGGGATATGCGTTCTTACATGCAGCAGAATGGCAATCAGTATGACGACAGGCGATGGTAATTTGAATGATCCAATTAGATCATGTTATGTAGTAACGAAGTAGTCTCGCAAAATTGGCTAATGTCATTAAGTAAAAAGAAGATGTAAGAGTTTTTGATCTCTTACATCTTCTTTTTAACTTAAAGACATTATGCACTTGCGGGAACTCTCTGTTATATTCTCTTTCTAATAAAAAACTTTTTTCTTATATAAGCTGACCGAAAAAAACTCATCTGAGTTTCAACTCAGATGTGAATTCCTTATCGCTGCGCGAAATAGAGAGCTTTCCGCCAATATGAGCAGATGTCTTGTCAGCAATGGCGAGTCCGAGGCCGTTTCCATTCATGCCGCTGCGTGAGCTGTCGCTGTAGCATACAAAATCGGAGTTGTAACATGTGAGCAGCCATATGGACAGTTCAGTTTTACTATTTACATTGCATAGTTGATATGTTATAATAAGTTTAAGAAATGACGAATGGGCTATATATTGTATGGAAAGACATTACTTGCAGGAACAATTACAGCAAAATCAAGGGTATCGGTGGTAAGCAGATTGAGGAGATAATGGACGATATAAAGTAATTCTTTGATGTATAATATGTTTTGAAATAAGACAGAGGTTGCTGAAATGAGTAACATTATAATATTAGTCGGTAGTATTAGAAAAAACGGCAATACTACATTGTTGGTGAAAAGCTTTTCTGATGGCGCAGCGAAAAAGAACAATGTGGAGATAATATCCGTTGCAGACTATAATGTAAATCCATGTATAGGCTGCAATAGCTGTTTTAATCGCGAGGGTAACAAGTGCTTCCAGAACGACGACATGGTACAAATATATGAAAGGCTGCGAAATGCGGATATAGTCGTCATAGCTTCACCGGTGTATTTCTATGGTATAAGCGCACAGTTGAAGGCTATTGTGGACAGACTTCACACGCCTATGAGAAATACATTCCATATTAAAAAACTCGGACTGCTACTTGTGGGAGCAGCAGAGCTAACGAATTTGTTTGATCCAATACTGATGCAGTATAAAATGGTGCTGGACTTCTTTAAGCTTGAAAGTATCGGTACGGTGTTAGTGCGCGGAGTCAAGGATATAGGTGACATTGAAAACAATTCTGCGCTGAAAGAAGCATATGAGTTGGGAGCTTCGATATAATTATTTTTAAAGTATCGATATATAAATATAGATGTGAAGGATTATGGATTTCAATTTGGATATAGTTTTACCTGAACTGTATGTAAATAAAATTGGTTTAAAAACTAGAACGTTTTGGTGGGGGGAAAAAGAAGAAATATGTTTTCCGAGACAATTTTTTGTTAATGACAAAGCAGAGTTTATAGAAATTCTCAATGGAATGTACTTTGATATTTTGATGAAAGAAACACATATACCAACACCCATAATTCTGACGATAAATCGTAAAAAGTATTCTGTTGAAGAATCATGAGAATAAATGCATTTGAATTATACTTATGGAAAGACGACGAGTCAATAGAACAGGAATATGTATTTCTAAGTACTATGAATATTAGTGAAATAATGGAAGAAGCAATAAAAAATAGTATGAATATTAAAGTGTTTCGACAGGAGAAATAAATGATTCTTAAAGCAAACGAAAATGACCTTAAAGACATATTACAGCTTCAATACCTTGCGTATCAGAGCGAAGCGGATCTGTTCGGAAGCAGAGACATTCCTCCGTTGAAGCAAACTCTAGATGAAGTCATTGATGAGTGGAGCAGTGGCACTATACTGAAAATGACTGATAATAATACTATTATTGGCTCAGTCCGAGCAAAAGAAAGCGAAGGAACAGTTTACATTGGCAAGCTCATGGTACATCCCAACCACAGACATAAAGGCTACGGATCAATGTTATTGTCCGAGATAGAGAAGTGCTTCCCAGATAAA
>NZ_JAGCFH010000056.1 GCF_017650195.1 Ruminococcus sp.
CAAACTCTGATTTTGATTTGCAGCCGTATACGCGGAAGATCCTTCTGTCCTCGCTGATGCTCCAGGCTACGTCCCTGAAGCCCTTATCCGCGAGAGCTTCCCTGATATCTGTCGCAGGGATATCCGCGCCCTCTTTCAGCTTTAAAACTATCTCGGGATACAGAATATGGAGAAAATGTATCTTACCGCTTTTATCAATGAAAAAACAGCGTTCAGAACCTTGATGTATATAATAATCTCCATATGATGAGACTCCTGCGTATTCACCGCCGCAGATCTTTGTAAGTACCTGCTCCAGAGTAAAGTCCTCGTAATCGTGTATATCCACGGTCAATGGTTTATTTGGCAGATTATAGAGTTCGTCTATCTCCATGTTTTTGCAGTATGTTTCACTGGTAGCGGTATTTTTTACTTCATCAGCCGCTGCATCGGCAGCTACAGCTGTAAAGGGCATTGTAGCATTGCCCGTCAGCATGGTAGCAGTAAGTAATATACCAACAACTTTTTTCATAAAATCAACTCCTTTATATGATGAACGGGCGTTGTTATATCCTTTACTACTTAGACGGAAAAAGTACTGCTTTGTAGCACCCAAATCTGAAGTTTTTTCACGGACTCTTTGTCACTTTAATAATACTATATATTCGCTTTAAAATCAATGCTTTAAAAATATTTAATTATTATACTCCTCGCTTGAAAAACTTTCAACATTATCTTGAGAAAGTATTCCTATCTTCTATATACAGGCTAAGTCATACTCTAAGGCATGATAAAGTCAAGTTGAATTCGGTAAGTCTTTGCCTAATCGGCAGAGTGGTAAATAGACATAGCAAATGCCCGTAAACATCAATGTCAGTTCTATTTAGGATAGAATATCAGCTCTTTGGAGAGTATTTTTCAATAAGCTCCATTGCTTTTTCTTCGCCTATGTAGAAGTGTGTTCCACATTCGACCATATTTGTCCAAACCATACCATTCATATATACCTTGAGTGCGAAGCTGTTTCTGCCGAATACAGGCAATGAACAGATCACTTCAAGCTCGCAGTATCTATCCTTGCGGTCTATCTGTGAGATACTGAAGATAGCATCATCATTTGAGCCCGATGTTTCAAGGTCTCGGTTGCCGAAAAGGGTATTCCAGATATATTCCTTGTCAGCAAGATACTTTTCGCTTATGTGTTCAGGCTTATAGCCGTTATAGACAACATTGTAGATATTCAGGTATTTTTCAAGATTATAGTCATCAATAAGCTGTCCGACAGTCTTAGGCTGATACCACATATTGCGGTATACATGGTAGTTATTGCTTCCGTTGTATTTTACTGCAACTGCAAACTCAGATGAAACATCAGCCAAAGCGAACACATCTGCTGTACCGCCGCTATTCTTGTCACGGTCAAGAACCTCATATTCGTCTATTTCATTGCCTATTGCATCAAGACCTACAGTAGCTCCTGAGTTATAGTATTCTTTATCATTGAAGTTTAGAATGAAGTTATTATCCTCTTCTGTAAAATCAACATAATCGTAGTTTACGAGGGTGATATCATCGTCCTTCTGTGGAATAGGCACACTTCCGAGTCCTAAAAGGCTCATCTGTATCTCTCTTGCATCATTGTTTGTGAGCCCGTTGCCGTCAGTGTCGCCGTTCACCTTTCCCTGTGCAGTTATGCCGCCGTCTGCGGTGATGCCGTATTTATCGGGATTTGCCAGTGACTGCATTATCATAACGGAGTCGGAAAGATCAACATATCCGTCAATATTTGCATCTCCCATAGTACCGTCAATAATTACAGGCTCGTTGCAATAATATATTACTGGATTAAGGAGTGCCAACGCTGTCTTCGTCCACATGAATTCAAATTTGTCGCCGTTATCCTGAATATTCTTCATGGTCTCATAAAGATTATTGTCCTTGCGATTATAAATGTTATTGCCATTATATGTAAAATAAAGCTTTCCTTCTACATCGCTCTTTTCTGCGGTGAAGTCGGGATATTTTTCTGTGAATTCATCAGCCGTCATATCGCCGCTGTAGTACCCACAGTACATACCTACATGATTTGCAGTATCCTCATAGAGCTTGTAATGCATATCTATGGCAGTTACCTCGGGACAAGCCTTTATAAGCTCAAGAGTATAGTCATAAGCCTCTCTTGACTCTGCGCTGATTATCTCGTATTCGTTGCCGTTTTTGCGGAAGATAGGCATTATCAGTCGTTCAGCCTCTACAGCTGCCTTGATATCGTCATAAGGAAGAACCTTTCCTGCTTCCATTTTTATTGCTGTAGCCACATATGTAGCATCTATTATATGGATTTTGCTGTTTTCATCAAGTGTCAGAAGAGTACGGTTGTATTTCCAGTCGGGAGTTAATCGCTCCTTGCTGCCACTAAGCCATATGTAATTTCCTGAGATGTCCTTAATAGCTTCGTCAAAGGTCATGCCCTTGTAACTAAATGACTTAGCTGCCGTTTCAACGATAGCCGGACTTTCTGCGTTTACGGGAAGTGCGGTATTTACGCCGCATATCATAGCTGCAGCTGCTATAATTGCCATTATCTTTTTTTCCATAGTAAAACCTCCTCATATTATCGGTAAAGGAAGAAGCATTTTTGCTTTCACTAATAAGTCGTAAAAAAACGCATTTTGTCTCACCCTTTTTTGAAAAAAATTCAGAAAATATATGTTGAAATATTTTTTAGGAAAATTTATAATTAAGGTGAGACATTTCAATGTTTTTTACGACTTATATATGAAGAGACATATCACTAAACCAAAACGGGAGCAGAAAATGCGACTGCGAAAGGAGTTTAATATGGATAACGGTGCAAGTAGCTACCGCCGTTTCCTTGA
>NZ_JAGCFH010000057.1 GCF_017650195.1 Ruminococcus sp.
CCTGTATTCTATATCGTATGCTTCGCCATTGACTACCGTAATAGTCATATAAGCATTTTTCAGTTCAACGCCGAATCCATCCTTTGGAATTTCATATTCATCCGGAATAACAAGCTTGAAGTCGAGTGGATCGGCTGTCACAGGGATAGTTCCTTTTTCAGACTCATCGGATCGCAAGCCTTTCACAGGCTTGCACAGATCAGGTATAATGCAGGGATTAGTTGATATGGGAGTGATAAGAGTATTGCTGTCAGTAACACTTGATTTACAGTGAATACTGAAACCTGTATTCTCATCAATTATCACAGGTTCGCCTGTATCATAGTCGGTTATCTTTATTCTTGCATCTCCCTTTGAAAGGGCTGGAGTTTTAAAGGAGGCATCCTGATAGGCAGCTGCAAAGCCGTAGTAAATATCTTCATGGTGGTATGTATCGACCACGTCCCAGCGTATATACACAGGGCCTTCCGAAATTGATTCATATACCACAATATCCGACACAGCTCTCGGACCTCCAAAAAAGCCTGCAAATTCTGTCTTTTTTGAGCAGCTCCATTTTGCTGTTTGACGTATGTTTTCGGAACAGTAACCCTCCTGCCATTTAGAAAACATATTTGTAGGATTTGGCAGACAGAATACAATCTTATCATCAATGACTGAAACTGTGTCATGCTCTTTGTAGAATTCCTCGAACTCAGTTATGCAGTCGGGGAGCTTGGCATAGAGATCAGTTTCGGTGATATTCAGCATATCATCAACGAAAAATTCATAAGAGGGTATATAATTATTACCGTCAAAATCGGTAAGAGGATCCAATGACGGACTGGTAAGTGAAGTCTTGAAACTGCCTGCGCTTACAGGCTTGTAGACGAATATTTCGATATCCATATTCGAGTTGATCCGGTACTGTTCATGGAACACTTTTTTCATTACGCCCTCGGTAACAGAAACAATGTATTCTGCTTTCGGTATACTATCATTCGGAGAATAACTTTTGCAGAAAGTAACGCACAGAAGATCGTCCTGTATGTATGTTCCGCCATGAAGGGTGAAGAACTGATAGGCAGCATGATCGCTCTGCGGTACCCATTCAGGGAGCTCTATACTATCCGACACTTCTTCCGCATGAACAGTCGGAAAAGTATCAGCAGGGATTTTGCATGAACAAAACAGCAGCAAGACTGCTGTGGTAAATGCAGTAAAGATGCGTGATATCCTCATAGTTTTTAACCTCCTTTAGGCGTTATGGATTTTTGCTTCTTTTGTTGATAATATCGTATCATAAAACTATCGTAACGTCAAGCAAAATTGCAATTATGTATAAAGATATCCGCCTGCAGGCGGATATCTGATTTGTGCTATACTTGCTATGTTTATGACTTGAACTCACTGCCTCCCCATTCAACAACTGTAAAGCCCTTCCTCTCAAAGGTCTCAAATTGCTGAGGTTCGATATCAACCGCTTCTTCAAGAGGAATATATGTCATGAATATGCGGAGCAGGCTGTCAGGTGTAGGAGTAATGTTCAGTTTTGCGGAATTTGTATAGGTATCGCCCTGGAAAGAAATGAGGTTATACTTGTTATGCTCCATTAGCGGCAGCCAGTATACGATGAACTCATTCATTTCCTCTTCGGTCAGTCCCATGTATGTGAGCTTTTCTTTGAGGAAACTCTCGGTATCACTGCCTGCAACACAAAATCCTTTTGAGAAATCAAATCTTGTGCGGCAGTTTACTGCGTCCCAGAAAAGATACTTATGATGTGTATCGTCAGCCTTGTTGAGAAGTGAACCGTCGGGGAAAGCTGTAACGTCCCAGCCGTTGTTATATTTCGGGTATGTTGTGGAGAGCTCGGCTTCTGTAAGCTCCAGTTCAACATGAACATCGGTTTCCTGCTGTGGATAAAGATAGATAACGGGTTTAGCTGCAACTGCTTCATAATTTATCGTAGGAGTAATTCCATCATCTTTTACTGTTTTTATCCAGCCGTTTTGTCCGTTATATTCAGTAAATAACCATTTATCTTCATTCTTATTGTATCCAAGCTCTCTAATGCGTGTTCTCACAGGGATAGAAGCGACGCAGTCATAGCTTTCGTCAGGCCCAAGGTATAATTTCAGCCCGTCTTCCTGAACCATTAATGGGGTACTATATCCAATATACTCATCGGGCCAAACAACGTCTTTGAAAATGCAGTTGATAAGAGCTTGCCTCATAAGTGTCAGGTCGAATATATCAAGCATGTCATCATTGAAAAAGTCAGCTGCCTTCCAGTCGGCAAGAACGGTGTCGTGAACTCCAAGTAGCCATTTCTGGAGCATTACAAGATCTGATATTTTGAATTTGCCGTCAGAATTCACATCACCCGTCGGAATAAATCTGATTGGAACAATAATATCCATAGAGTTGTTGTCATATACAGTTGTTTGAATATCATCTTTTCTGATATCACAGCTACTTGGAACTGCACGTAAACTGGTATCAAATCTGCTGATTTTATCTATATTAAAACCTGAAGATACTTCATCGCTGAGATCCAAGTTGTAAGGATTAGAATCAACAGTGAAATCTTTACTAATAAAGTATGGGAGTGCCTGATCTTCCTTATAGTAGCTAATAGCAGCGTTTAATTCAAACGGATAATCATAATCGTCGGTATTAATAGCTTTTCCATTATCCGCATCGATCAACTTAAATCGAATAGTATCTTTCTCAGGAATATTCTGCTCCTTTTTCAGTCTGAATACAATATCAGCTGTGTTGTTATCATATTTTTTGACGGTAATATATTCTTTGGGAACAATATTTCCGTTGTAATAACCAGGGGAAGAAATATCCGTTTCTGGGGTTAAATAGCCTTTGGGCAGATTACTCAATCCGAATGAAAAATTGTCTGCTTCAAGGTACGATCCTGCAATCATGTCAATTGTCGGATTTGCTAAAAGCATGATGGGCTGACTCTGCAGAATATATTTGCCTTCTGGTGTTTCGTAGCTTACATTTGTCCAGATAAAAGGCATATCATCTTCGGGAACAGCAATGGGGGCGCCGGTATCATAGTCAGCAAGTGTAAATCGAATATTGCCATTAAGCAACACGGTCTGTGCATCATCTAGAACAACACAGTCGGCAGAAAGGTGTTTTTTTACATCCTCACCGCTTGAATAAACTGCTCCAAAATCGTAGGATATCTTGTCATATCCGTCCTTGACTGCTTTATATACGCAGATCGTATTGATTTGTCCTCCGTCAATAGGAACAGCAGATTCGGAACTGCAATTGCTTAATGCTTCAAGCTCAAAGCACACATTTCCTTGGCCTTTCAAAGTCCAATCAAAGCCAGTGCCTGCGTCATGAGAAAGGCAGAAAACAACATAATTGTCCTTTACAGATAAATGGCTGTTTTTATCTGCATAATCCCAGTATTCCTTTTCGCAGTCAGGAAGCCAGCTGTAGATATCAGTTTCAATGATGTTGCATTTATCATCTACTGGAAACGAATATCGCTGATCAGGAATTGATGAATCGATATTTCTGTCTTCCATTTCAACAGAAAATTCACCTTTTGAGAAAGTTGACAGCGCGATTACATAGAATTCCGTATCACCTTGTACAGGATTATCAGAATGGGTATAGCTTCTCATATCATATCCTGAGAATGTACCGTTATAACCCGGAAGGCTGAATTTATAACGTTCGAATTGGATTAGATTTTTAGTATCTAGAGGTTCG
>NZ_JAGCFH010000058.1 GCF_017650195.1 Ruminococcus sp.
CACCGATTCCCTTGTAGCCGTCGTTGTAAGCTGCGACTGCGATATTGTTTACAGAAGCGTCAGCAGTCTCTGCGACAGAGCGGAGTTTTGAGTAAACGATGAGGGCGAATTCACCGGCAGCAGATTTTGATACAAGCTCGTTACAGATAGGGCCGTCATCAGTCATGGCGTTGTAATTCTTAACCCAGAGTTTTGTCCAGGCAAGACCATATTTAGCATTTGCACCAGCGATTCCGTAGTTCTTTGCGATTGTAGCGCACTCATCGATAGTTGGTTTGAGAGCATTCTGTTTTTCTGGAGAAAGAGCTTCGAAAGCGTTTCTGAGCCATGTTGAGTATTTTTCAGAAGAGAGCATGTAAAGGAAGTTCTTTCCGACAAGCTCAGAGTTTACATCCATGTACATACCAGATTTTCCGTCAAGGACGAAATCCCAGCAGTTCTTGAATTCAGCACCGTCGTTAAGTCCTAGGAGGTTCTGTTTCTCGGTGAATTTTATTTTCAGCGGCTGTTTGGGGTACATAGTAGTCCAGTTTCCGCGTACCTTCACCTGACCCTCTGCATTGGTCATTAGCTCGCTACCGTCAGAGTCCTTAAGAGTAAGAGTGCAGTCCTCATAATATGGAGCGGGAGGATCAAACGGGGGCGGAGTCCATAGCTTCATCAGCTCTGAAACGTGTTCTGCTATGGGCTCGTTAACGAAGTCCATGACATTGGGATCGGTGCTCTTCGTCTGAATGGAAAGAACAGGCATCGGAGCGGTCTCGGGAGTATATGAATCTGCGGAAGTAAGAGTTGATTCGTATGATATCGTGGGCGTTGAAGAGTTATTGCTGTTTTGGGGGGCAGTGCAGCCGAATAGCGTGATTGCCGCGGCTGAAACAGCACATATTTTTTTTACAATTTTCATATCGTACCTCGCTTATTCTGAATAATAGGGGATAATACTATTTGGTAAATAACTTTTGTGGTGGTCGGAATCTGTTAGGCGTTTGCATAATTGTTCAAAACTACAAATACAGATTCTGGCAAAACTTCCATTTATGATGCTCATCTTTGACTTGACAGAATTTGGATTTGTGGTATAATAAGCAATTTCTAAGCTGTATAAACAATAAATCACAAAAATATTTTATATATCCAACTATTTTTGCGGAAGAGGGCAGGTGAATGTCCACTGCTGCCTAAAGTGCACAAAATGTTGTTGGTCTAAATAATTTAAATCCATTGTAGCATATTATACCAATAATATCAATAAATGCAGAAAATAGACACTGTTTTGTAATTCGATTGTAATCTCTGATGCCAGATAGTAATAAAAAAGCGGAGCATTGCTCCGCTTTTAGTTATATCTGTTAAAAATCATTCTGCGTCAATCTTATAGAAGTGTTTATCCATTCTCTGCTCGAATTCATCGAGAGGGAGCGGCTTGTCGAAAAGGAAGCCTTGTGCGAAAACACAGTTGTTATCACGGAGTACTTTTACCTGATTAGTGGTCTCTACTCCCTCAGCAACACATTCAAGACCGAGATCTTTAGCCATTGCCACAACATACCTGAACATCACGCTGCGGGTGCTCTCAGAGCTGTCATTGTCAACTGGAAGAAAGCTTCTGTCCACCTTAAGTACGTTCCATGGTATATCACGTATCAGATTCAGAGAGGAATAACCCATACCGAAGTCATCCACAGAGGTATATATACCTTTCTGCTGAAGGCTGCTTACTACGCGCTTAAGGTCGCGGAACTCTACGTCAGTCGTGGTCTCGGTGAGCTCTATTTCGATATACTCATGAGGAACGTCGTTTCTGTCGATGATCCTTATGATATTTTCAAGAAGGTCAACGTCCATCATGTGCTTCCTTGAAAAATTTACCGAGATACGTACGACCTTGCGTCCGCTGTCAAGCCAGTGGCGTATATCCTTGCATACATGGTCGAGCATATAGAAATCCAGCTGGCATATATCTGTATTCTGCTCGAGTATCGGGATAAAATCAAGTGGAGGTATTATCTTTCCGTCTTTGAACCAGCGACAGAGAGCCTCTGCACCTGCGAGCTCGCCGGTCACGATATCTATCTTTGGCTGATAGAAGACCTTAAATTCCTCGTTTGCTATAGCGTTCGGGAAGAGCTGCTGTACCTGCATACGCTTTTCCTTGCCAATTTCCATGTTTTCGTCGAAGAACACAACACTGTCCTTGCCGCCGAGCTTTGCAGCCTGGGAGGTGGAGAGTATCCTGTCCATGATGTCTCCGGGAGTATCGAAGGAATAGCCCTCGGGTATACGGAAAACACCGGTGCTTCCAGAAAGCATGATACGTTTGCCGTTGAGGTTGTCGTATACTACAGGGGTTCCTTTGAGTACAGTGAGAATATCATCAAGGAGCTGATCTTCAAATGCAGCCACGAAGTTGTCTCCGCCGACTCTGCAAATAATACCCCTTCCGCCTATGATATTCTCAATCATATCAAAGAAGTTGCGCATGGCTATATCGCCTGCACTTCTGCCGATATCGCGGTTTATGAGGGTATAGTGACGAAGATTGTAGTATATTGCCGTATGACCGCCAAGAGCATTCTCCTCGTTGAGCTGTTCAAGATATCTGAGAAAAGAGCGCACATTGCGGTAGCCTGTATCATCGTAGAACGTGAACTTTTCAACTACTCCTTCAAGTCTGTAGCGGCTGATGAAGCTAAGTAGCATTCTTATTATCAAACGCAGCCTGCTCTCCACTTCTTCTGAAAGAGGAGGAGCGTCCTTTGACATAACAAAAGTTCCTTTTATTATAGCCATAGACCTTGTATGTATGCGTTCGCATAGTATCACATCGCCCATATTTCCGTCGTCATAGCCTATGAGCGTTTCGCCCTTGTTCTGCTTTTCAAATGTAATGCTCTGATAGAACTCGGAAACGGCTTTGGAAATGTGAAATTCCTTGCAGAGTTCGCCTAAAGCACGTAAAATAGCGTATTTATCGAAACGCTCCGTTCCTGTCATGGCTCTTACGAGCTTTTCCATAAGCAGATAGAAATGTTCATCTCTTTCACTTAACATATAAATCTCTCCATTCCGATCTCAGAAAGAGATCAAAATCGAACCCCTTATTGCCATTATAGCATTAAAATATTAATAAAGCAAGTCGTTTTGCGGATCTACAGCCTTAAATTGGAAATTTGCTGATAATTGGTCAAAAGATTTTTCTACTGATAGTCACAAATGCATAATAGACGGTTTTAAAATTTTATTATAACGTCAAATATCATGAGATATATGCTATAAATGCATAAAATCAATTGACAATAAACAGATATAAGTGTATAATAAAGATATATTTGCTGCAATGAGGTCAGCGATATTAATATCATTTTACATTATAGTGCAGGTATGTGATATGATAACGATCAGGAATAACAGGGGGTAAGAGGTAATGGCTGACTATATTGAAAGCTTCGGAATATCAAGGGAAGCGAGAATATCAATAATTCTCAATACATTCATGTATATCGACAAATGCCCGAAATGTGATGCAATGCCTACTCTAAGAAACGCTGTCAGCGAGTTGCTAAGGGATAGTTCGCTCAAAGACGAGCAGAGAGCAGCGCTGAGAGTTATGTGCAAATGCCTGAATATCACCAAGGATTCGGAGATATGGGATTTTCAGATTATTAGCTTTTCCGAACATCTTGAGGAGAAGTACAGGGGAGCTTATGCGGCAGCCTTCAAAAAGGCTGATGATTCAGAGATGTATATCGTATTCCGTGGTACAGGTACCGGACGCTGGTACGATAACGGTGACGGACTTGCCAACGAGCGTACAAGGTATCAGCTGGCTGCTCTGCTGTACTTCAACCACGTTATGTCGTCACTGAGAGCTCCGGATAATGTAAAACTGATAGTAACCGGACACTCGAAGGGTGGCAATCTTTCGCAATATGTCATGCTGGCTTCCGAGTACGGAAGTAGGATAAGATACTGTATATCCTTTGATGGACAAGGTTTTTCTCCAGAGTTCCTTAAAAGAATAAACTATCCTGAAAGCAACGTGAGCAGGCTCTGCAACAGAATGTACTCTATATGCGGCGACAACGACTATGTAAACGTTCTTGGCAGGAAGGTCATACCGGACGATCAAACCGTTTTCATAAAGACAAAAACAAGACTGACAGACCTTTATGGCGCACACTCAATTGTTCCGCAGGGAAGTGGAGACGTAGACGATCATTGGTGCGATTATCTCTTCAATTTCACTTCAAACAGTTTCAATGAGCAAACGGTCGAACAACGTGAGCTGGCAAACTGTGCAAAAGCTGTGAGTCTCAACGCTATGGATATGCCTCATGACGAAAGGGAGGATGTATGCAGGACTCTCATGACCCTTGCTGAAAGGTTCATCGGAGGCAGCAATTCCTCAGGTGGGCTTAACGGTGAAAAGGCGGAGCTTGAGGAAAGCGTAGGTTTTGTTACAAATCTATGCGAGATAATCCGTCCGCTTACCCTGCGAATCAGCAGCAAGGTCAAAAGCGATGTTATATATTCTCTCCTTGTTATTCCTGCCGGAAAGGGTGCGGATCCGAATATGGGGTCTGCTCCTGTGGAGCAGAAGATAAAGTATATACTGTCTGATCCTGAGATAATGAAGCTATACTGCATAGGTGCTTCCATAGCTGTGGAAAGCCTTGCGGACAATATATCTCAAGCAGGATCTGTTATAAGCTTTGGCGGAGGGGTGGAGTTCAGCTCGGTGATAGAGCAGCTCGTAGGTTCATGCGATAATGCGGTAGATACGGTAAGCTCTTCCTGCGGAAGCTCAGATTCCGATATATCCGGCGTACTGTCGAGCTTTCTTTCAATGAGGAACAGATTCCTGAGACAGTCGGATAAGGGGGAGCACAGTGCTCTCGGTACCTCCTACAGCGAGTGGAAGAATTATCTTTCCTATCAGAATTCTGAGGGAAAAAGCGTTACAAGAGTGAGCTGTACTCAGAGAAATATACTTGGAGACGATACGGACGAGGTGATACACGGCTACCCGAGCGATGACACTATCCACGGCTACGGTGGAAACGACGTAATATACGGAGGCGGTGGAAATGACGCTATATATGGCGCCGGAGGAAATGACGAGATATACGGCGAGGATGGTGACGATGCACTGTACGGTGGAGACGATCCTGACAGTATAAACGGCGGCGAAGGTGATGACCTGATACGCGGTGGTGGGGGAGACGATATATTATGTGGCGGTCCCGGAAACGATACTTACCTGTTCAGTCCCGGCTGCGGTAGGGATACCATAAGTGACAGTGAGGGCTGCAATACTATCCTTTTCAGCAAGGTAATGCCATCACAGTTAAGATCGTCAATAAACAGTTGCGGTGAGTTGCTGATAGAAATGCAGGGAACTGCCGACTGTATAAGAATAAAGAATTACAGCTCTGGAAGATACAGATTTGTTTTCGGTGAGGACAACTATGTACTTACAGGACAGGGAAGCGAGCTTGCTTTTATAAGGCAATAGAATAACGGCACAGCCCGAGTATACTGGCTGTGCCGTGTTTTTTACAGTTTTTCGATATTTGCTGACGATGTAAGAGCTTCCTTGTTGAGGCGGTATACCGCATCTATCAGGCGGTTCCGGCAACTTATGTTGCCTTCATGCGGAAGAAGCTGTCTTGCAGCGGTCTCGCCGCATACGTCAATAGCTGTAACAGCTTCGGTGGCGGCTTTCAGTATATCCTCAGAAACTGCGGAAAAAGCTCCCATAAGAGCCGAAAGCATGCAGCCACAGCCTGTGATACTGCTCATTATCATGTGACCGTTATGTATGCAGTATGCTGAGGAGCTATCCGCGACTATATCCGTTTCTCCGGTTATAGCTATAACAGCACCTGTTTTCAGTGAGAGCTCACGTGCAAGCTCTGCAGCAGATTGTATGGAGGCATCGCTGATGATATCAGTCGTATCGACACCGTGTTGGTTGGAAGACGTGCCTGCAAGACTTCTTATCTCCGAAAGATTTCCACGTATGATACTGAGTCTTACTTCACTGAGAAGCTTTAGGGCGAAGTCGGTGCGGAAGCACGAAGCGCCGGTACCTACAGGATCGAATACTACCGGTATCCCGAGCTCGTTCGCCTTTTTTCCTGATATGAGCATAGCTTCAAGTCTCTGTGTGTTAGGAGTGCCGAGATTTATCACTAGAGCGCTGCAAAGAGAGGTTATCTCAGCGCTTTCATCTGGGCAGTCAGCCATTATGGGGGAAGCACCACAGGCAAGGAGGATATTTGCACAGTCATTTGCTGTGATGTAGTTGGTTATACAGTGTACACGCGGCTTGACCAGCCGCACATTTTCTATGATACTGTCACTCATGGTCAGTTGTTTCCTGTGCTGAGCACTTTGGCTTTTTTCAGTCCTTCGATTATCACAGCGGCGAGTACTGCTCCTGCGGCTGTGGATATGAGGAAGGGAATAATATAAGCGTAGAAGGCTACCTCTGCTGCGTTTACACCCATGAGAAGTATTGCCACTGGATATGCACAAAGTCCGCCGAGTACGGCTGTACCGAAGACTTCTGCAATATATGTTAGCCATGAGTTCTTTGTCTTGTGATATACTATACCGCACAGAAGCGCTCCGAACATACTTCCCGGGAAAGCCATGAGGCTACCAAGACCGAGCAAATTGCGGATAAGGCTGGTTGCGAAGGCAACTCCCACGCCGTAGAACGGTCCGAGGAGAACTGCGCACAAAATATTGACAATATGCTGTACAGGAGCACATTTGCTTCCGAAAACGGGAAAGGAGAAAAAGCTTCCCACAACTCCCACGGCGCAGAGCAGACCTGCCAGTGATAACTTTCTTGTACGGATATTTTTCATTATAATACACTTCCTTCGGAAAATAAAAAGGGGCATTTCGCAGAATGTCCCTTGAAGTTCAACTGTATTATAATAAGATTATGTGTTGATATTATGATGAATACGTGTTGATAATGTGACAAAAGGTCCCTTCAACAGATGAAAGGACTTCATTATCGTCATTTGCGTTTACGCTCGGGGAACTTCTTGTAATAGCGTTCCTTATCAGCGTACATTCTTTCGTCGGCGGTACGCATAGCAAAGCGTATATCTCCGCCATTGTCATCGTAATAACCGCCTACTGCAAAGCTGATATTTTCAGGATTCTCAGAATCCTTTCTTAGCTTTTCAATGCGCTCCTCAATGGTCTTTTCGGAGATATTAGTGGCGATTATCATGAACTCATCGCCGCCTGCACGATAGATATCGCTGTCATAGAACAGATCTCTCAGCTTTGCAGCTGCGTCCTTAAGAAGCTTGTCGCCGGCGCTGTGTCCCTCGGTATCGTTGACTTTCTTAAGACCGTTAAGGTCGGCGAAAATAACGCTGTATGATCTTGGCGTAGGATCTGTTCCTGCAATATATCTGTCAACTCTGATGTTCATCGCGTTACGGTTGTATATACCTGTCAGGAGATCGATAGAGCTCATGATCTCCAAACGCTTCAGAAGCTGATAGTTGGCTATCTCGGAGGCAATGAAATAGGTGGTGAGCTCAAGAGTCTCCTTTATCTTGGAGGCTTTAGAGGCATCAAAGTTTACTGCCCATATATAACCGAGAGTTTCGTTGTTGTAATTAAGAGGGAAGAGCACAAGACTGTTTACATCTGCATCTCTAAGGGACTTATACCACAGAAGATTACGTGCTTTAAGTATGTCCATATCCTGTTTGTCCTGTAGTATAAGACAGTTGCTACCGGCAATGGTATCGTTCCATGTTTTTACTATATCGAAGAACGAACCGTCCTCTTCATAGTTGTTTATTAATTCGCCTGAGCCTTCACGGGCTGCTTCCGCCAGTACAGAGCAGGTCTCTTCCTTGAAATCGGTAATTAGCAAAGCACATTTGTTTGCACCGCTGAGCTCGCATATATCGGCTATGACGTCGTTTATAGCCTTTTTGAAGTCGTCGCTTCCGCGGAGCTTGATACAGGTCTCAAGCACGCTTGAAGCGGTGGAAGCTGAAACGTGGGTCATTATTTCGGTATCTGCTTCCATAGTTATGTCAAGAGTATAGGAGCAATAGCCTATATTCGGATCGTCGGAATCTAAAGGCATGATATACTGATTTAGCCAGCAGGCGAAGCGCCCTGGCCTCAGATAGGTATGTATCGGCTTTTTCTCAAAAGCGCATCGATAGCAGGTTTGCTCGAAGTTGAGATCCTTGGGGATATACTTATCATAAGGCGAATTAGGTTCGAATTTATTGTTGAGCATGTGGGCAGAAACACTATTGTAAGGATTCTCAATAGAATCAATATATGGCTTGTTGCCTGCTACTATGCGGATATTGCCGTAGCCACCGTTGGGAAACTTTTCCACGGAGATAATACAGGTGGTCAGTTCAAAACCGTCAACGAATTCCTGAAAGTTCATAGGATCTCCTTTCAGCCATGAGCAGTGCAGACGGAAAGCTTAACTTTAGTATGGATATACGCCGATGATGTTTTATCTCAGCCGGCAAAGCGTTGCATTGATATGGCATATTTTTTGTAATTATATTATACCATATATTTTTTACAGAGTCCAGTTAATTTTATGTGAACAATGCAAAAAGCTTCCTCGGAAATGGGGAAGCTTAGATAATATGTTTTACTTATTTTCGCTTGCGCTCGGGGAACTTTGCATAGTAACGTTCCTTGTCTGCATACATTCTCTCATCTGCGGTACGCATCGCTACACGGATATCCTCGCCCTTGTCGTCATAGAAGATACCGAGGGCAAAGCTGATATTATTGGGATCCTCCGATTCCTTTTTCAGCTTCTCCACGCGGTCGGTAATGAGCTGTTCGGGGAGATCAACGGCGATTATCATGAATTCGTCTCCGCCTGCACGGTATATCTCACATTCTGGGAATACTTCCATGAGCTTATGAGCTGCATTTTTAAGGAGAAGATCTCCGGCAATGTGGCCGTTATTGTCATTTGCCTGCTTAAGACCGTTGAGGTCGGCAAATACGACGCTGTAGCAATTGGGCTTGGGATCCTTTTCCGAAACGAAGCGTATGATACGGTTGTTCATTGCGTTACGATTATAGGTGCCTGTCAGCTGATCCACTGAGCTCATTATTTCCAGTTTGTTGAAAAGCTGATAGTTGGATATCTCCGACGCGAGGAAGAAGGAGGTTATCTCAAGTATCTCCTTTATTCTCATAGTGTTGTTAATATCGAAGTTAATTGCCCATATGTAGCCGAGAAGCATATCGTTATACTCCAGCGGAAAGAGTACGAGGCTGTCTACGTCAGCACCACGGAGAGAATCAAACCATACAGGATTGCGCTCCTGAAGTACTCCCATATCGTATTTATCCTTGATTATGAGACAGGTACTGCCTGCAATGGTATCCTTCCATGTCTCGACAATATCGTAGAAATTATCGAAGCATTTCTCGATATAATCCTGCATAGGGATAACGTGTACCTCGGGGGCGGTAGACTGACAGAGCACAGTGCACTTGCGTTCCTGCTCGTCTGTAAGAAGGATACAGCTGAGCTTTGCGTCGCATATAGAGCGTATATCGTTCATTACTTCGTCCATTGTATGCTTGAAGTTCTTTGTTCCTCTGAGCTTTATACAAGTCTCCAGTACAGCTGAGGAGGTGTCAGCGGAAAGTTTTGACATTATTCCCGAATCTGCCTTTATGGTGACCTGTTGCGAGTATGAGCAGTAGAACTTGTTGGGTTCGTTCGATTCAAGGGGCATGAAGTACATATCCAGCCAGAAGGTATACCGATCAGGGTGGATATACTCATGGGAGGGCTTTTTCAGGACGGCGCAGCGATAGCACTTGTCCTCAAAATTCAGATCCTTCGGAATATAGTTTTCGTAAGGAGAATCGGGGATGAATTTATTGCTCACCATCTGATTGGAAACAAAATTGTTTGGATCCTCTATAGAATCGACATAAGCTTTATTTCCTGCCACAAGACGTATGTTGCCAAAGTGTCCGTCAGGGAATTTCTCAATTGAGATTATGCATGTCATTGCTGAGAATGTATCTACAAAAGCTTGAAAATCCATAAAAAGACTCCTTCCGTAGGCAGTGATTTCAACATGCCTTTACTTCTGTTATATTATATCATATTTTTTTATAAAAGTCCAGTTAATTTTATGTGAATACTATAAAGAAGCAATGATGTAGAATAATAAATATAGAAATAATACTAAATTATTTTCTTTTAAATGTTAATATATATTTCTTCATATAATCTTATAATTCATAATAATTATCAAAAAATTATTAAAAATAAAAGACTTTATTAATAATGCACAATTAATAGTTTGAAAATTTGTAATAAAAATAAATTGAACCGTTCGGTTCAATATGATAGAATTATAGTAGCGTTTATGTTGAAAATATCAAAAAAGGAGGGAAGTTCAATGGAGGTGGGTCTTATTATTATTGGTGTCGTTTTGCTGATCGCAGTTGGTGCTATATTTATTTTTGCTGGACGTCACAAGCAGCAGGTCGATACCAGTTATTATCAGGAGCAGATTAGAAGAGGCGAAGAGCGTCAGAAGCAGCTTGCCGAGCAGGAGCGCCTTAAGCGCATGATGCAGCGTGAACGTGCAAGTAGACAGTGATCTGGTTCTCAATATTACTGTTCTTTACCGGGGCGAATGCCCCGGCTTTTTTTAAACAAAAGCCATAAGAGAGACATGATGACACAAATCATCATACTCGCTTATGGCTTATTAGTCTTGTCACAGACGGCAAGACTTTGTATTTACTTCTTTTCAATTGCGTTTCTTATCTCACCTGCAAGATCACCGTCACATCTGTACCACTCTATGTGATGACCGCTTTTTACTTCGTCCATATTGATACAGATCTTTTTGTCTCCCTCAGTGCGGAATATGTAATTTGCACATGAAACAACAGTATCCTTTCCGCTGACGATATTTATGATGTAGTAGCCTCTTGAGCTGTAACACATGATGATGACATGGTCATAGGTTCTGTCGCTCTTGGCAGTTATCTTGGGATTGCCGCCGAGTCTGTAGTTCTTGACGATGTCTGCGCCTGTCTTCTGAGAGGGTATCTCGCTTTCGTTGGTTATCTTGGAGTACCTGCGATTGTTTAGGATTTTTATGACTTCTGCTGTATTCTTTTCAACCTTGAATGCACCATAGTTAGGTATCTCAAATGAACCGAAGGAATCACCTGAATCTTCAGGGAAGAGGGTCATATTCTCAGGGTGATAATAGGGCGAGAGATTGAAATAAAGGTCTGAGTCGTCGAGTATAGAGAAATTGTCTTCGCTTACAGCCATACTCGTACCGAGAATATTGGAAATATTTGACGTGATATAGTCGTAGTCAATAGTGTATCTGGATATTTCGGGAGATATGAGCTTGATTGACGTGTCACTTGCAGGATCTGTCTCATAAGCCGAGTGCACATAAACAAGGCTTGAAGAATCCTTCCTCAGTGATATGAAGTCTATCACATCTGACTTTTTAGCCATGAACTGGACATACTGGTCAGTTGAGAGCCAAGGCGAAATGTCTCCCGAAGCGTTGGTCTCATTCCATTCACATCTGTTGAAGAACTCGGCAAGTCTTATGCGCTTTTCATCACTGTAGTTCTGACCGTAGTTGAAGCTGTAGCTTCCGCTTCCGGCTGTGAATGTAATAGTATCGCTGTCACTGCTGTCAAAGGTATAATCACCTCTGTATCCTGTGTCATAGAAGTCACCGAATGGGGCTGCGCCCTCGCGCGGTTCGTCAGTGGTTCCCTCGGTAGTTACAGTCTTTGTTGTGGTTGCAGCAGTTGTGGTAACAGCCTCGGTGGTTGTTGTGTCTGTAGTTTCTTCCGGATCCTCTGTCGTTTCCTCATCAGCGGTATTATCCTCAGAAGCATCCTCTTCTGTCACGGTATCCGGAGCAGCTGTCTCCGAGCTGCCGGCAGGTTTGTTATTTGCTGAGCTGCTGCATGATGTGCAACATAAAATCGCTGTAAAAACAGCAAGTAGCAAAGCAGAAAGTTTTTTCATAATACTTCACCATCCTAACGTAGTGTATTTGTTGTAAAGTAATTATATCATATATTATGTTGAAATTCAAGGTATATTTTGTTAACAAAGAAAGCCGTCTTTTATGCAAAAGGCGGCAAGAAGTTTAATTATTATGAAAGAACAGCTGATATTTTTTGAACCAAATCAGGGGCACTGCAAAAATAGATATTGCTTTCTTTCAAGAAATCATAAGGCTCTCCGGAGTATGTATCATAGTATTTGCCGTCACTTTCGATAAATTCTGCCCAGTCGAACATTACAAACGGTTGCTCGTAATAAGCTATTATCATAGTGATACAATGGTCGGTGGTCTTAGCAGTGAGATGAACCCTATTATCATTCGGTACCATTGGATGTTTGTCTGATTCATTACAAGGTTTCCATTCACATTCACTTAGGATAGCTGCTATTTCCTTAGCATTGTCAACGGAGAGACTATTGTTGTACAGTATCTCTTGACGGTAGCTTATGACCTCGCTGCCGTCGATAGACATAGTATCAGCTTTTTTTGAGCATAGCTTTCTAAACATATCTATACTGCGCCGTTTTGCGATAAATGCTATAAAGCCCTTTATATCTCCGTTGTATGCGCTGTTTGAGTTGTATTTTATAAATACGTTCGAGAAAACATCGCTGACACATTCATCGATATCCTCCTTTGAAGCATAGCTTCTCAGGCGGTTAAAGAATAGTATAGACGTATCTGTAGTATTCGTCTAAAACAAGCCTGTAGGCTGTCCGAGGAGAGCTTTTCAGGAGCTCCCTTACCTGCTGGTCGGTCATTTTATTCCTCCATGATACCGCGCAGCACTGCTGCGAAGCTTTCAAATGCATTTGTTACGCTCTGTTATATACACTACTCGGAAGTGAAAGTGAAACTGTGACCATGATAGCATATTTTTATGATAAATGCAAGACAGAATGGAAACTGCCATCTTTTTTGCGCATACGGAAGACTGTATCATTTTATGAAAATAGTATGATTTTTGATATATTACATATAAAATTGCTTGTATAATAAAAATTGCTGTGCTATAATTGTTAGGAATTATGATCCGCACGACAGGAGGATATTAAATGAACATTGGATTTATTGGCGCCGGGAAGGTTGGCTTTTCCCTCGGCAGGTATTTTGCCGAAAACGGGATACCACTATCAGGATATTACAGCCTTCATGTACAGTCTGCTGCCGAGGCTGCAAAGTTTACAGGGAGCAAGGTATACTACGAGCTCTCAGATATTGTAAA
>NZ_JAGCFH010000003.1 GCF_017650195.1 Ruminococcus sp.
CTTTGTTACGTCTGTACCTGTGATACCCATACCTACGCCGATATCAGCGCTCTTGATTGAAGGAGCATCATTTACGCCGTCGCCTGTCATAGCTGTGGTCATGTCCTTCTTGCGCCATGCGTTTACTATACGCACCTTGTGCTCGGGCTGAACTCTTGCGTATACGCTGTAGTCCTCAACATGGGCATTGAACTCATCGTCAGGTATCTTTGAGAGTTCTGCGCCTGTAAGAGCCTGCTGGCCCTCGCCCAGTATGCCAAGCTCCTTGGCGATAGCAACTGCTGTATCCCTGTGGTCGCCTGTTATCATAACAGGACGTATGCCGGCAGTGCGGCAGAGACCTATAGCGTCCTTTACTTCGGGACGTACAGGGTCTATCATACCTGTCATGCCTATGTATATAAGGTCGTGCTCCAATGCCTCGGGAGAGGTATCAGAGGGGAGCTCGTCGTACTCGCGGTAAGCCGCAAGAAGAACTCTGAGCGCCTGATCTGCCATTTCCTTGTTTCTGCGGAGTATCTCAAGCTTGTCGGATTCCGTCATTATACGTACTCCGCCCTCCTTGTACATACGTGTACAGTTTTTCAGTACTTCATCGGGAGCGCCCTTTGTGTACTGAATATAGCCATTGTCGGTCTTGTGTACCGTGGACATCATCTTTCTCATGGAGTCAAAGGGAGCCTCTGCAACACGAGGATGATCAGCTTCGAGAGTGTATTTTTTAAGTCCGCACTTGTTTGCGTATGCTACGAGAGCGGCCTCTGTTGGCTCGCCTGCAACAGTATCGTCAGAGTTGAGAACAGCATCGCAGCAGAGCGCCATAGCTGTTGCAAGAAGTGGTATATCCTCTGTATTCTCGCGGACAACAGTCATTTTGTTCTGTGTGAGAGTACCTGTCTTGTCGGAGCATATAACCTGTGCGCAGCCGAGAGCCTCAACGGCAGTAAGTCTGCGTATGATAGCTCCGCGCTTTGACATATTGGTAACGCCTATGGAAAGTACTACAGTAACTACGGCTGCAAGTCCCTCTGGGATAGCAGCAACTGCAAGGCTGACAGCTATCATGAATGAGCTGAGGAAGCCGGGAAGAGTTATCGCACCTTCCTTTACGAGCATTTGTAAAACATTTATTCCAAGAATGATGATACATATAACAAGTACTGCAATAGAGAGTATCTTGCTGAGCTGGTCGAGACTCTTCTGGAGAGGAGTCTCATCGTCGTCGGCGTTTGCGATAGCGCCTGCGATTTTGCCCATTTCGGTCTCCATGCCTGTTGCAACAACTACAGCTTCAGCACGTCCGTAGGCGATACTGCTTCCCATGTAGAGCATATTCTTTCTATCGCCGAGAGGTACCTCCTCGCCTGTGAGGATATCACTGTCCTTTTCTGAGGGAACACTCTCACCGGTAAGTGCTGATTCCTCTGCCTTAAGTGCAGCAGCTTCGAGTATACGGCAGTCCGCAGGTACGTTGTCGCCGGCCTCGAGAGCTATAACGTCTCCTGGAACAAGCTCCGAGCTGGGTATTACTATCATTTCGCCGGAGCGGTATACCTTGCTCTGTGCGGCGCTCATAGCCTGCAGAGCTTCAATGGCGGATTCCGCTTTGTTTTCCTGGTATACTCCGAGAACGGCGTTGGCTAAAACAACGAACAGGATAATAAATACGTCCGCTTCAAGCTTGCCCTCGGAAATTATACCCGTGATCGCAGATATTACTGCTGCGGCGATAAGTACGAGTATCATAGGGTTCTTGAACTGTTCTATGAACCTTGCAAGCAGAGTGGGCTTGGGAGGCTCGTCGAGCTTGTTCTGACCTACCTTTTCAAGGCGCTTTGCAGCCTCTTCTGCAGTAAGTCCGGAAGCCGAACTTTCAACTTCTTTAAGGACCGATTCTGTGGATTCAAGATAGTGTTTCATGTTTTTCCTCCAATATCCGTTAGCACCGTGTGATTTAATGCGGCGTATTCCACATTATAACAGTACTAAACAGATAATATTTTATCATTTACCGTGAAAAAAGTCAAGATGCTATGGTGATGATACAGTGATAATACGGTGTATAAACGGTGAAGCTGTTTGCCGATACAAATAAAAGCAAAAGAGTCCATTCTGATCAGGAATGGACTCTTTTGCTTCGGGAGCTGAAGCGGTACTCCCTTTTATGAAAAATCACTGTATGATTTACTTCGAAACAAGCAACTGAATGGAAATTCTGAATTGCTAATTTTTCTTTCAAGCGTTTTTTAGAGATGGTTTTTTTAAGAGAGATCTGAAAGCGTCATATGTTCATTGTTTGTTCCGGTTTAGTATTTCCATACGAATGATCATCATCATGGGGATTGGGGGGGACGAAAGAGGCTCCTGCCGGAAGGAATCTCCGGCAGTTTCCGCTTCCGCTTTTTGGATATGATGTATTAGAGAAGATGTGGTTTCGATCAAGCGTTCAGGCATTTATGATCGCAGTAGCATTGATCATGTGCCCGCTTTTTAGGTTAGCCGCCAGAAAGTGACTGCGCGATCATTTTGTCTGTCCGTCTGATCGTTTGGCAGAAAAATTACAGCGTCAGTTTTTTTGGATTTTTAGAATCGATTTTTGCAATTGTGAGGATCGATTATTGCGATTGTGCGGATTGATTATTGTGATTGTGTAGATCGATTATTGTGATAGTGTGGATCGATTGTAGCAATTATGTGGATCAATTGTTGCGGTTACTTAATCAGTAATGGTAAGATCGTTGATAGTCCGCGTATCAGATAACAAATACGCATCAGAAATAATCGGCATTTCAGTGTTTTTAGTTTAGAGTATTGTTATGGATAGAGGTTAGGCTTTTCTTATGTAAACTATTGTTTAAAATTTTCTGAACTTTTTTAGATCTTTTGGGGGAGTAGGTTGGTGATGCCAAAAGAAGCAAGCTGAATTGGCATTCTGCTCTGCTGCCTTTACTGATTTTGCTACGATAGTTTTCATTATAATGTCCGTGACAGTGTGCCGAGTTTTCTTCATAAAAATGAGATCCCTCCTATATAATGATAGTGCGGGCACTTTCTGGACGACGCCTAAGTATTATTATATTTATAAATTCCGAAAAGTCAATAACTTTGCACTAAACGCCGCGTATTTGCATTTTTAGTCCGAAACGAATAAAAAACCGACCTCTATACGGTCGGTTTTAATCAAAGTGCATAATCGGGTATTGGAATAAGAACTTCCGTGATAAAATGCCCGTTTTCTGTATGGGCATTAAAGCTGCCATCGTACTTCTTGCAGGCATTTTTTATATTCGACATACCTATGCCCTGATGGTCTTTTTTTGTACTTTGGTAATGATTTTTGCTGTCGGCAATGACTTTACCGCAGGTATTTTCAAGGAGAATGAAAACAAAATGGTTATGACGCTTTATGGAGAGAGAAACATGGCGATTCTTCTCGGGGAGCTCCGAACAGGCTTCAAAGGCGTTGTCGAGGAGGTTTGAAAAGATAGCTGTAATATCGAGGTTTGAGATAAAGTCTATCTCGGTATACTCCGAATCAACGGTAAAGTCTATGTTCATTCTGTCAGCTGCTTCCATTTTGTTATTGATAACAACTGTGAGAATGGCATTATCACACTCAAATCTCGGTATGAGCTTGTTGAGCTCAGAGGTTAGGAGCTCCTTATAGTGCTTGGCTTCCTCGGTCTTGTTGTCGTTTATGAGACCGTCAAGGGAAGCAAGGTGCTTTTTAACATCGTGGATAACATGTCTTGAGGCTGTATACTTCTCGTTCAGAGCTTTGTATGCGTTTAGCTGGAGCTGTGACTGCTGGGTGAGAAGGTCGAGTTCCTTTTCCATTCTGTAGCTCTGAGATATTCTGCGCAGAACATAGGTAAGATAAAGATCAAATACAAAAATAATGGCAAGTAAAACTATTATAGTATATCGCGGAGCATTTGTCTCGGATGATACGAAGAAGTCGTGGCAAAAGCCGAAGAGAACGATCTCGCCTATGATAAGCACCATGAACATCAAAAGCTCATTAGTGCGAACATTGTACAGTCCTTTTTCTGTTACTATGGTTATAAACGCTTTAGTTATCACAAGCATGAATATCCATTCAAAAATGTTCGCGCATGCCATGCATATCTCGTCTTTATACCTGAACATATCAATTTCGATTCCTGTGATCCTTCCGAGTATATTCATTGTAAGGGCTTCTACTATAGCCATTATAGCGATGAAAGCTAGAACATACACGGAGACTCTCAGAGAAGGCTTTTTATTGAATATTGTTGCAAGTATGAACAGAAACAGAAATGTACTGACCGCATTGATAATTGGCATATTATTGTCCTGACTGAACTTTTGTATAAGCGCCTTTACGGGCGATACAGTCAGCAGAAATAATATCCTGATAAAAAGAGGAGTGTGTTTTTCAGAAAATAGTTTTTCGAAAGCTATTATTGCGTATGTATATGTGGCTATAGCGGCAGCCAGATTGATCAGATAAAGAACCATGATTTACTCCTGTTTGATATAGTTTTTAATAAAGCTGCTAAAAGCGTTGTGGAATTCTTTCAGTTTCTTTTGTGCGACCGGGACTTCTATCCCATTGGTAGTATATAGTGTGAAGCCTGATAGTTTATCGATGTGTTCCATATTAATGATGAAGCTTTTGTGAGGAGAAGTAAAGCTCTCGGAGTCAATAAGCGAGAATATTTCGGAAAGGCTGCCTTTTATGCAGTATGTTTCCGATTTGGTGTATACTGTGATCCTTCGGTTGCCGGTATACTCAAAAACGTATATGTTTTTGAGATTGAGCAGCAAAGGTCCGTCCATACCCTTGAGCTGTATTACCGATTCTGGCTCGGCAGTATCGGCGAGGTATTTCATAAGCTCACCGAGCACATGGGTGATACGCTCTCTTTTGAAGGGCTTCACCACGAAATCGAAGGGATGTACGGAATAGCTTTGCAGGGCGAGTTCTGAGTGATTAGTCACGTAGACTATCCTCGAACGCCTTGCCGTGGGGCGGATCAGCTTTGCGGTCTTTATGCCGTCGATACCGCTCATTTCAATATCGAGGAATATAAGATCGAAGTTCAGCTCGCTCTCCACAAGCTTTTCACCGCTGCTGAAGCTGTGAATTTCAAACTCAACTGAGTTGGCGGCGCCGAAATCAGTTATAGCCTCCTTAATAGAAGTTATTACTGATTTGTCGTCATCGCATATTGCGATTTTAATCATGTGACCGCTCCTTTTTTATTGGCGAGTCTGCCCGCTGCCAGCATGGCACCTGTCATAAGTACCGCGCAGGAAGCTGACAGAGCAAGGTTTTGAAGCCCGAATACTGCGAGCGCTGATGATATAATTAATGCAGCAGCAGTTGCGATAAGAGATCTGCGTCTGAAAACAACGCGTTCAACGGAGTCGAAGGGCTTCGTCCATGTGTCTACCGGTGCCAGAATAAGTATGAGCACCGTTCCTGTACAGAGGAATGCCGCTGTAAAGTAAACAGATCCTCTGTCCTGTATAAGTTTTATCGCGGTTATAACTGCCGTGAGTAAGATTATAGACGAGAAAAAGCAGGCGATGCGCGATCTTGAATGATAGCCTCCGCAGTTACTGCGAAGAGGCGCATACACGGCCATAAAGACCAGTACCTCGGGTACGCTGTTCAAAGCTACAGCAACTACTATCATCGCTGTAGAAATGACAACTTTCATTATGATAAGCTCCAGTCCGAACCGGACGATTTCGGCGTTTTCGTCGTTTACGAAGCCGCGCTGCAGGAGCTTGTTCATAATTGCGTCAAGCATTTTATTCATAATTCTGCTCCTTATTCAGCTATAATAATGTTTCCCGTGTCTTTTATCCCTTTATTATATATCAAAACATAGCACAAAGTCAAGATATAATGCCTAAAGTGTTGACTGAAAGGGGTGAAATGTTATATAATAACTATAATAACAGGGCTCTTTTTATAAAATAAGAGATAATCAATGTATCAGGGAGGGATCATAATGAAAAATATAACAGCATCGATAGTTGCTCTTTCTGTGGCGTTCGGAATGGCTGTCAGCAGTTGTCCAGCAGTATTTCAGGTGGAAGCTGTCACAGCTGCGGAGACTGGCGGCGATTTGGCTTATAGTTTTGACAACCCGGAAAGTACCGTCACCGATGGGATATACGTATTCGAAATGTTCAGTGGTTACGCTTCTCTTAAGGAGGCAGTCCCAAGCGATAACGGCAGTATCACTGAGCTCACTGTTCCTGAGACTGTGAACGGCTTGCCCATAGTAGGAATCGGTGCGGACGCATTCGCGGAGTGTACCTCTCTAAGGAAGCTGAACCTTTCAAGGAATATCAGCGCTTTCGACTGGAGCGAGCTCGCAGAGGAAAGCATCGCGGAGATAACGGTTCCGGAGGACAGTGAATACCTTATGGTATCAGACGGAGTTCTGTACACAAAGGATATGAAGGAGCTCCTTGCCTGCCCTTCAAAGAGCGATATCACAGAGGTGGTGATATCTGATAAGACTGCGGAGATAGCACCTTATGCTTTCTTTTGCTGCAAGAGTCTGCAAAAGGTGGTTATCCCTGAGAGCTTAGGTATTATAGGCGAAGCCGCTTTTCTCGGCTGTGATTCTCTCAGAAGCATCGCTCTTCCGGAGAAACTGGAAAAGATAGAAGCTTTTACCTTTGCAGGCTGCCCATCTCTGAAGGAACTATATATACCCGAGGCTGTTGTGAGCGTTTCAAATGACGCTTTCATGGGTTCCGGCTGTATTGAGAACGAAAATGGTATATACTACGTGGATAAATGGGCTGTAGGCTGTGACAGTGATATCGAAGAGGCTTACATAAGGACCGGCACCGTTGGAACTACTGATTATCTGTTCTCCGACGCAGAAAAGCTTTCTGTACTTTCGGTACCCTATTCCTGCGTACACATCGGAAGATACCTTGCCGTGGGACAAGACGCTCCCATAGAAAGAGTGGATCTCTGCTGTCCTGTTGTCCCGGACATTAGTTTGGTAGTGAACGCAAAGGAGATAAATATATATAATTCCGACTGTATCATAGCAGATTCGGAAAACACTTTCTTCCCATACTGGAAAGAGGGTGACAGTAAGAGCTCCTCCAAAAAAGTAAATAGTGAAAAATCTGATTATTCCACTATGCTAAGCTGTCGAATAGAGATTGGAAACCGTTTGGCATCCAATTTGAAGAAAGCGGTAAACGCTGCTCTATTAGAGATATATGATACTATTCCCTTTAGCCGGAAATATAAATACGATACCGTTATATGCGGTCTGTCCGGTTCTACTGCCGAGGAATATGCTTTAAAGTACAGGAGATGCTTTGAACCTTTTCCGGCAGCCTCGGCAAATGTGGGACCCGAGATATACTATCAGGCAGAGACTGGCCTTGAATTCTGGATATATGACAGTAGCTGTGCAATAGCCATGATCTCGGATAATAAGATGCTTAAGTCAGAGATCACTGTCCCCAGAGAGATAAAAGGAGTTCCCGTAACAGGTTTCCGTGACAATATCCAGGCTTCATTCCAGAAGTACAAGGTGTATCTTCCCGAGACGATACAGAGTATCGGAACGGGCGATATCATTGAAAATAATATCAAATACTACGAGGTAAGTGCGGATAATCCCTATCTTTGCTCCGTTGATGGTATAGTATACAACAAGGAAATGACAAAGCTCATAAGTATACCATCTTTCTATACAAGTGAGAATATAATAATTCCAGATGGTATTAAGATTATAGCTCAGGGAGCAGGCTGCTTCCTTGCTAACGTGAAGAAGCTCGTCCTGCCAGACAGCATTGAGATGATAAGAGAGGGAGCATTTATGGGCTCTATGCAGCTTGTCTCTGTAAGAATGTCCGAAAATCTTGATATCATCGGACCTGAAGCATTTTTTATGTGTTCGGCTCTCAGTGATATAGCTATTCCAGACAGCGTGAACCAGATCGGCTATAATGCATTTACAGGCACTCCGGCTGTGGAATACGAGAACAACTGCGGATATATCGGCAAATGGCTGGTATCAGGCAGTGGCGTAGAGGAAGCAGAGATCAGGGAGGATACCGAGGGGATCGCTACGGTGTTCATATCTGGTACTGTTTCTATCCCTGCGACCGTTACTAAAATGAGCTGGGAAATGATAAATCTCAATAGTGGTGATCTTGAAAGAGCCGACGTATACTGCCATACTATAGGCTATGATGCTTTCAAGAACGCATACAAAATGAAGGATATATATATCTACGATCCGGGATGTGTGATAAAAACAGGAGAAAATACCATACCTGCAAAATATATCGTAAAAAGCAGATTTGATGACTTCACTGCGAGCAATGGACTTCCACAGATATCGAATATCACAAGATCTCCTATGCCAGGCTGGCTGTTCAGGGATGACGATGTGCTTGATGATGTGGTCATACACGGCTATAAGGGCTCCACAGCAGAGACTTATGCGGAGCTTTACAACAGGAAATTCGTTGAGATCACCGATGAAGGACACTATATAAATGGAGACCTCAGCGGCGACGGAGAGCTAAGTGTGAGCGATCTTGTAATCATGAAAAAGTATCTCTCAGGCAAATATATACTCACTGAGCGGCAGTTTAAATCCGCTGACCTTAACGGCGACGGAAAAACTGATGTATTCGATCTAATTAGGTACAGAAAAGCACTGATAACACAGTAAGACAGTGTAAATAAGACGATCCCGGATATTGCTTTCGGGATCGTTTTTTACATGAAAATCAAGGACGATACATCACATATGATGCATTATGTATTGCGCAATGTTTACATGCGGACAGCGTTCCAGCTCTCCATTCCTACAAAGAGGAGCATAAAATTTAAGTGAAAATCACCATATCAGACAGCTTTTTGAATATTAAACATTGTAAATTAAGTAGGTTTTTATACATTTTGTTGCAAAAATATGGTTTGATATGTTGACACCGAAATGTTATTAAATTATAATTATATTACAAAAGTATGTATTGGATAAGATAGGGGGAAACCTTGGATTTGGTCCGGGGGTACAAGATTAAGGAGGAATTCTCATATGAAAAGAATTATAGCTGCGGTGATGTCAGCAGTAATGCTTGTCAGCATGACAGCCTGCGGCGGAAAGAAGGAGTCTCCGGAAGGGAGCGGCAAAAAGACCGTAGGTATCGCAATGCCTTCCGTTAAGCTTCCACGATGGAACAGCGACGGAGATTATCTCAAGTCCCTGTTTGAAAAATCAGGCTATGAAGTTAAGCTTGTATATTCAGATAATGACAGTGCCCGTCAGAATAATGATATCATCAGTATGCTCAATGAAGATGTTGATCTTCTTCTCATCGCTGCTGTTGACGGCAAATCTCTTTCAGCCTCTCTTGATGAGGCAAAGAAAAAGGAGGTACCCGTTGTCGCTTATGACCGCCTTATAATGAATACAAACGCCGTTACGTACTATGTTACGTTTGACAATAAGGAAGTCGGAAGGATGCAGGGCTCCTACGTCCGCGACAAGCTTGACCTTGACAATTCAAGGGGCACATTCAATATCGAATTTCTTTCAGGTGATATTGCAGATAACAATTCAAAATATGTCTATGATGGCGCTTACGAGGTGCTCAAGGATTATATCGCTTCCGGAAAGGTCATTATACCTTCAGGTATGACGACATTGGCACAGACGTACATAGCACGCTGGGATACTGGCGTAGCTAAGAATGTCTTGAAGCTGCGTCTGAACAAATACTATTCTGATACCAGGCTCGATGCTGTGATATGTGCAAGCGATTCTCTTGCTTTGGGCGCACTTGAGGCTCTGGACGAAATATATAAGGTGAATTCACAGCCTATTGTGACCGGTCAGGACGGCGATGTCAACAATATTAAAGAACTTGTAGACGGAAAGCAGTCCATGACGATATTTAAGAATATACGCGATGAAGCAAGCGTTGCGCTGGAGGTCTGCAAGAAAATTCTCAACGGCGAGGTGCCTACGGGAAAGCTTGTGGACTCCCTTGCAGTAGACGTTACCTACGACAGCGAGTCATACTATAACGATGTCAAGTTTGTACAGACCTATCTGCTAAGACCTATGGTTATCACTAAAGAAAATTTGCAGGTAATGGTCAATTCCGGACTTTATCAGTGGGATCAGGAAAATAAATACCTTGAACAGATCATGAAGGAATAACAACGAAAAAGTATATCCCGGAGACAGGTCACGATGCTGACCTGTCTTCGGGATATTTTGATTTATGCAGTTTTTTGAGTTATGCGTACTCGTAGCCGGATATCTTCCATATACCGTCTTCGAGCTCAAGGTGAATGATTATTTCGTGCTTTGCGCCTGCGTATACGTATGCCGTATGGGCTGTGATCTTTTTATCTGTTGATTCCGTAATGCTGATCTCATCTGTGAAGTCGAAATCCGGACGTCCGCGGTCGGCGTCGCTTCGTACATAGAGCGATCCGCCCTCTTCGATGTAAAGAGGATTAACTGTTTCAACTCTTGGCATAAGATTTTCTTCGATAAGGTTGGTCTCGAATATGCCGCAGGTCAGCTCTGATATGAGGTTTTTGATAGCGCTTATGGATTTAAAATCATTTACTTTTGAATAGATGCAGACGTTTCCTGGACCGTCAGCGTCCTTTGTGAGTTGGTCTGTTTTATCCGCAGCGATATTGCCGCAGGCGGCTCCAATGGCATTGTTCATGTTATCCTGTGCCTGCCTGACTACAGCCAACGCGTCATAGCTGACGGAAACATTTTCAGACTCAGGGTATCCGATATATCCTACGTTATATGTAAGGTCGTCGATAACTATGGTAGCTTTCAGTGTTTCTGTTCCGCCGGGGACCTCATTTTCTATAAGCACATCGTAGGTATCGCCGTTCTTGCTGATAACTATGGGATCGCCTGTGAAATGATAGCGTTGCTGCCTTACGTAGTCGCGGTAGTAGAGCTTTCCGTCAATCTCCTTGAACATGGGGAGATCCTCATTGCTATCCTCATAGAGGAAGCTGAAATAGCTGGTGAGCTCCGGACCGGCGATACAGCTGTCTACAAATTCCCTTAGATCTTCAATACTGCTGAATCCGCTAGTGACTCTGTGGTAAGCTGCGGTCCCACCTCCACTCATGGGAAAGGATATCACATCCTCTGGGTCGGTCTCTATATCGGCGCAGCCTGACAGGATACCGTCTCTGTATTCCAGTCCACCCAGTGTCTTTTGAGCTACAGCCGCGTCAAGCTCTGTGCCCTCCAGAGATGTGGGAGCCTCTGTAGGAGGCTCAATGGTCCTTTCGTTATCTAAGTAGACAAAGCTGCTGAGCTTCCACTTTCCGTCCTCGGAAACAACGTGGAATGTGCCTGTCTTAGTGCCAGTGATATCGCCGTTATAGCCGCCGATAGTGTCGACAACCTTTATATCAAAACTGCTGCCACTATAGTTTTCAACTGAATACTCTATATGTGTGATTTTTGTGGGATTATCTGAAGCTCTGTAATATAGCTTGCCGTCAATTTCTTTGAATATTGGCTCGCTTCCCTTGTATTTGAAGCACTGTGCTTCATAGTCCAGAAGCAGATTATCTGTGAGAGTATCTCTGAAATACTTCATAAGCTTGTCTTGTGAGTCAAACTCGCCTGTAACTCTCTGATACTCCGCGTAATTGCCTTCATAGATATCGATGCTCTGTGTGTCGTTCGGGTCGAGCTCTATGATTACGGGCTTGCCGTAAGAGGTTCTTAATATCCCGTCATATCTGTCTAAAAGCTCTCCTGCGATTTTGTTGAGATCTTCCTCAGCATAAGTGGCTGATACCGAGGAGCTCGCACTTTCGAGGGGGTCGTTGCCAGATGGCTTTACCTTGTTAAGGGTCATGAATGTTCCTGTGATACCGCCGACAAGGAGCAGGCAGGCTGCGATGGAGGCAAAGGTCTGCCACTTTGGCTTGTTGTAGCGCTCAACGCCGCTTACCTGATAGTCGTCGTCGTTAACTTTTATATGTCTTTCTCTGTTCATTTTGTCCAGCTTTTTCTTGCTCATAGCCAGTATCCTCTCTTTTTCTTCCTTTGTAAGAACAGGGACCTCTGAAAGGAACTCTACTGTTCTGTCGTCTGCATTTTCAAGCATATCAAATTCACGATTCTCTTTCATATTCCGCATCTCCTTACATAGTGATACCGGCTGCTGCCAGTGTGTTCTTAAGCTTTTGCAAGGCTCTTGCTGCTCTCATTCTCACAGTTGAAGCCTTCATCGAAAGCATATCCGCTATCTCCGAAGAAGATCGGTCGTAATAGTACTTCTGGAGGAGGATCGTAGAATCGGGTTCGCCGAGATCGCAGATCTTGCTTATGAGAATACTGCGTGTTTCTGCCATATCCGAAGCGGTTTCCATATCGCTGCCTGAGCTTATATTGATAAGCTCTTCGTCGTCGCAGTCAGAGAAATGGCTCTGCCTTGCTGTGATACTGCGATAAACGCTTATAGCGCGGTGCTTTGCGACTGTGCTAACATAAGCTTTCATGTCGCCTTCATATTCGCTTTCCGTATCGTAGCCGAAGAATATGTCCGCGAATATATCGCTGACACATTCTTCTATATCCTCTTTTGAAGCAACGCTTCTCAATTTATTATAGGCTATAGCATAAACGTAATTGCAGTAGCTTTCAAACAAGGCATCGTAAGCCTTATCCCGAGACTTTCTGTAAAGTCTGCAGTATTCTTTGCCCGTCATATATTTCATCCTCCCGGTGTTTTGAAAGTGTTCCATGGATATCGTGCTTTCATACATAACATTCGACCGTATCGGCAGAAGTGTCACAAATAATCAGAAAAAATTTTTGTAAGCTGGTTTTTTTATGAAATTGCCGCATTAATAATCTATCATCAAACTGCTGGTTTGTCAATAACTGTCCCTCTAAAAAGGGAGATATATATAATATTTTATGGTATCAAACACTTTTTTCTGCATATAATATATCGGAAGAGGTGGTAATAAATGAAGATAAAATGGACGGATCTTATTCTTTTGGTAGTCGGTACCGAACTGGTGGGAGTATTGTCGGCGCTGATATCCGGCGGCGGCTTTTCCGGATTTTATCAGCAGCTTGAGAAGCCTCCGCTGGCTCCACCGGGCTGGCTTTTCCCTGTGGTATGGAGCATACTTTATGCGCTTATGGGCATATCGGCTTATCTTATATTGAACAATGGCGATAAGCGGCGCAGAACAGCTCTTATGCTGTACGGCGCTCAGCTTCTTGTGAATTTCCTGTGGACTCCGGTGTTTTTCGGTCTGCGGTCTCTCGAGGGAGCTACAGCTGTTGTTATCGCTATGCTGATATTCATAACAGCTATGATGCTCTCGTTTTACCGCATCAGCAAAGCAGCTGCCTATCTTAATATCCCTTATCTTTTATGGACCGGGTTTGCAGCCTACCTTACAATAGGCGTATTGGTGCTGAAATAGCACGTATTTGCTGCTTTTGAAATATACATCCTCGATGGAGCTTTTTATTCTCTGCCGGGGATATTTTTTTGCTAATTTCAGCAATGAGAAGAAGTGAGGTTACAAGCAGTCATAATTAATAAATTTATCTTAAAGGTTCTTTAAAAACAGTGCTGAATCAGAAGAAATAATATTGTGTAGATTAAGGCACTGATATTACGTACAGTATTATCGATTAGCTGGGATAATATTTTTATATATAAATATATACGCGTAGGAATAATTGGTTGTTAATTTTTGGGATA
>NZ_JAGCFH010000059.1 GCF_017650195.1 Ruminococcus sp.
AAGCATTATAAAAAAGTATCTTGGTGAAAACGCATTTGATATTTTTCAGAAGTGTATCTTACAATTAATGCCTCTTGTAAACAGTGATACTCCTGATTCCGCTGCTATTGATGAAATATCAGAATCAATGAATGCATATTTCAAGAAAAATGAACTTGATTTATTACATGGCATAAAAGAATATCTTCTTGCAGAAGGAGATAAAGTAGCAGAAGAGATTGGATGGTAAATCCTGATTAATGTAAATAAACCTGGTATGTAGTGGCTCTTTCCGAGAAATCGTTAAGTAAAAGCAGTTAAAAGCCTCACATACAAACAGAAAGGCAAGCTATGTCAAACATAATTGAGATAAATGACTGCTTAAAGAACGAGCTTGATATATTTACCGCACTGACCGAACCTCAGCTGCTCCACTATTTTGAACCTGATTTCGGACTCTTTGTGGCTGAAAGTCCCAAAGTCATCGAGCGCGCTATAAATGCAGGATATGTTCCTTATTCGCTCCTTATGGAACACAAAGACATCAGTGGACAAATGAAGGAGTTGATTCCACTTGTTGGTGAAGCTCCGATTTATGTCGGTGACTTCGACTATATAACAGAGATTACCGGCTTCAAGCTTATCCGTGGGGCGCTCTGTGCATTCAGACGTTCAGCTCTTCCAAAAGCTGAAGACATTTGCAGAAATTCGCGACGTGTAGCAGTTCTTGAAAACGTAGTAAATCCTACTAATATAGGCGCTGTTTTCCGCTCCGCAGCGGCGCTCAATATGGACGCGGTACTACTTACTCCTGCGTGCAGCGACCCTCTTTACAGGCGCTCATCCCGTGTAAGCATGGGTACTGTTTTTCAGATACCATGGACTTATCTTTCAAGCGATAATGATTACCCAAAGCAGCTCCGCGAAATGGGTTTCAGGACTGCTGCTATGGCGCTCAGCAATAACTCAGTAAGTATCGACGCGCCTGAGCTTAGTGATATTCAGAAACTTGCTGTGGTTCTCGGAACTGAAGGCGAAGGACTTGCGGACAAGACTGTGGCGAGCTGCGATTATACTGTAAAGATACCAATGTCTCACGATGTTGACTCGCTTAATGTTGCCGCAGCAAGCGCAGTTGCTTTTTGGCAACTGGGCAGATAACAAAACTCATAACTCTTAGGAGTATGAATATACAATGATATGGGGGAAATAATATGAAACTATATTTCAAACAAAAGATTTTTACATTAAGACAGCGTTCTGATATTTTCGATGAGCACGGCAATATCCTTTTTACTGCCGCAGGAGAGATCATATCTCTAGGACGAAAAATGCATATTTATGACAATATGAACAACGAAGTAGCATTTGTGCAGCAGAGACTCCTGAGGCTTCTGCCGAGATTTTCCGTTTACATTGAGGGGCAGTATATCTGCGATATCGTAAAGGAATTCACTCTTTTAAAGCCGCGGTATTTCATTGAAGGCCTTGATTGGCAAATTAGCGGAGATTTCTTTGCACATGACTATTCAATATCCTGCAGTGGACAGTATATCGCTTCGATACACAAGCGCTGGATGTCGTGGGGAGACAGCTATGAGGTAGATATCGCAAACGAAAGAGACATTGTTATGGCTTTGGCTGTGATAATCGCTATTGACTGCGTTATAGATCAGTCTCAGAACAGCTGATCCTGAAGGGAGAATCATAGTGAATAAGTATAAATGGGGCGTTATCGGTACAGGGAAAATAGCACACACCTTTGCAACTGCGCTCATGAACTGCGAAAACGCTGAGCTCTGCGCCTCTGCTTCAAGAACTGAAGAAAAAGCGAAGAGATTCGCCGAAGAGTTCGGATTTTTAAAGTATTACGGAAGTTACAGGGAGTTCGCAGAAAAAAGCGATGCGGAGATAGTATATATAGCTACCCCTATGGCTTCACATTTTGATGATGCATGGCTCTGCCTGGAAAACGGGAAAAACGTGCTTTGCGAAAAATCCCTCGCTCTAAATACCGCTCAGACAGAAAAGCTCATTGCCTTTGCAAAGGAAAAAGGACTTTTCTTCATGGAGGCAATGTGGATGAAATGCCGTCCTGTCTACAGAAAAATGAAAGAGTGGATAGCTTCCGGACTTATCGGCGATATTGAGTACATCAAGGCTGATTTCAGCAACTTTATCCCCTATGACGAGAACGACAGACTTTTCCGAGCTGACTGCGGCGGCGGCTGTCTCCTTGATCTAGGTATATACCCTATAACCCTGACGCACGACCTTCTCGGCGTCCCCGACGATATAACAAGCTCCGCTCATATAATGCACGGCATAGACATGAGCAATTCGATACTTTTCCGCTACAAAAACGGTGCTTTCTCATCAATGGACAACGGCTTCGAGATACAGCTCCGCAATAATGCCATAATATCAGGTACAAAGGGCTTTATCACTCTCGGCAACTGGTTCCACTGTACGGAGGAAGGCATACTTTTCGACCGCAATGGAAAAGAGATCGAGCGCTTCGTGCGCAAGGATGATATAAATGGCTATGAGTACGAAATTGCCGAGCTACACAGTTGTCTCGATGTCGGACTTAAGGAAAGTCCTCTCGTTCCGCACAGCGACACTATCGCAGTTATGAAGCTAATGGACGAGTGTCGCGCTCAATGGGGAATGAAGTATCCAAATGAATAAAGAACAGCAATTTACACTCTATAGTTTCGGAGCACACAATGAATAATGTGATAAACGGTATCAACAGGCTGTATGAAAAATACGGTAAAGAATTCAACTGAGACACGCATTCCAATTAAAATTCATTTGTGAATGAGCTCCGCAAAGAAACCTAATAGAAAAAATGCATTCAGCTATATTGAAGAACATTGCCAATGATTTTTTTAA
>NZ_JAGCFH010000060.1 GCF_017650195.1 Ruminococcus sp.
ATAAGAAAGTTCATTTCCGTATACTGACAGATATTGACAACTTTGTAAGATCAATAGGCTTTATTGCGGACAAGTATACCTTTTCGCCGGTAAGAGGCGGAAGCGGAAATATAGAGTATCTGGTTAAGCTTCGTAAAGCAGTGGGAGAGCCAGTGACACAAGATTTTAAAGAGCTGATAAACAGCTCGTTTAGTAAACTTTAAGGAGTGCGTTTATGAAGGCAGCATTGTATCCTAATTTTCAGAAGCCCAATGCGCTCAGCTGCGCCCGTGAAGCCTGCGATGTGCTTGCGGAATGTGGAATAGAGGTTACCGTAAGTGAAATATTCAGAAATGACTTTGCAGACAAGTCTCATATCAGATTCGAAGATATAAAAGAGTCTGCTAAGACTGCAGATGTTGTTCTTGCCATAGGCGGCGACGGTACAATACTTCGGTGTGCCAAGCTTCTAATAGGCAGCGATACTAAGCTGCTCGGTATAAATACAGGAACTCTCGGATTTATGGCAGGACTTGAAGCAAATCAGCTCGATAAACTAAGTCTTCTAACTACAGGAGATTTTGAAATATCTCAGCGTATGACACTCGATGTGATACATCACAGCTCAGAAGGCGATATTGCAGCAACTGTGCTTAACGAAGTATCAGCACGTTCAGGTAGCTTCAGGATATGTGATTTTGAAGTGTATTCCGACGAATATCTTGTTGGTCGATATCGGGCTGACGGAGTTCTTTTCAGCACGCCCTCAGGTTCAACAGCGTATGCGCTTTCAGCAGGCGGTCCTGTGATAGAGCCTGATCTTGAATGTATAGAAATGACGCTTATATGTCCTCATTCGCTTTTTTCAAGAGCTACGCTATTTTCGCCTGGAAGGATACTTCGCATGAAGGATACGACTGTTCGCGACGACAGTATGGTTATAAATGTTGACGGAGAGCATTTTATAAGTCTCAGAAAAGATGAGAGCATTGAGATATGCCGCGGAAAAAACAATATTAATTTTATTGATATAATAGGAAATTCATTCCATGAATCCCTTTGCAAGAAAATGTGCAAGCCAATAAAGTAAGGAGTGCGCTTTTATTATGAAAAATCGCAGACATGAAGCAATACTTGAAATAATAACAGAACAGCCTGTGGCTACTCAGGAGCTCCTAATCTCACTGCTTGCAGAAAGAGGTATTAAAACTACCCAGGCAACTCTTTCCCGAGATATACAACAGCTCTCTCTTGTGAAGCAAAGAGACGAGCACGGGATATACCGTTATTCTCTGCCGGCAGCGGCAGCTGTTGAGAAATCGTTGTTTGAAGAAGCAGTAGTTTCCGTTGATTATGCAATGAATACAATTGTTCTCAAATGCCGTGCTGGAATGGCTCAGGGAACCTGTGCAGCGATAGATTCGGTGGAGCATCAGGGTATAGTCGGTACAATTGCAGGTGATGACACCATTTTTATACTTGTTAGAAGTGAAGCTGACGCTAAAAAGCTCTCAAAGAAATTTCGAAGTGAGCTTTTTCCGAGGAGGTAAGCGTTCAGATGTTGAAGGAAATATATATCCGAAATCTTGCGGTAATAAAAGAAGCTGTTATCCCTCTTAACGAAAAGCTTAACATATTTACCGGAGAGACCGGTGCCGGAAAATCGATACTTATCAACGGAATAAATGCCGTTTTAGGTCAGCGATGCACAAAGGATATAGTTCGCACCGGCTGTGATAAGGCTGAAATAACTGCTCTGTTTACAGAGCTTTCAAAAGATGTATGTCAAAAGCTCGATGAACTCGGTATATCACACGATGGTGAGGAGATTACTGTTACAAGAGAGATAAGTGCTGACGGCGGAAGCGTTTCCCGTATAAATTGTAGAACCGCTCCAGTTTCGCTGCTTAAGGAAATCGGCTCAATGCTTATAAATATTCACGGTCAGCATGACAATCAGATATTGCTTAACAGTGATAGACATTTGGAGATACTTGATGATTTTGGCGGAGACTTTACGCTACTGAATGATTATAGAGTTACCTTTCGCGAGCTTCAGCAGACAGCACGGAGACTTGGTGAGCTTAAAAAGCTTGAACAGTCCCGTACTGAAAGAAGTCTATATCTTAATGGGATAATAGATGATATTGGTGAATTAGAGCTAAGTGAGGGCGAGGACGAAGCACTTGAGAGAGAATACATCACAGCCAAGAACTCAGAAAGAACGATAACCGCTGTCAGAAATGCCATTAATGCTATTACAGGTGAGGAAGCCGCTAATGATATGCTTGTATCAGCTGAAACTGAGCTTGCTGTGTTTACAGAAAGTGATTCAAAGCTTAATACACTTTATGAGCGGCTTTCAGCAGCCGAAATAGAGCTTGCAGATATTGCTTCAGAGCTTGAAAATGTAGCTGAACAGGTAGAGCTTGACGGACAGCGTCTTGAGTATTTAAATGCTCGTCTTAACAGCATCAACAAGTTAAAGCGTAAATATGCGCTCGACTGCGATGGACTTATAAAGCTTTATGATGATGCTTCTAGAGAAATTATGCAGCTTGAAGGTTCCGACAGTGAAATAAAAGAGCTTACAGCAAAGAGAGATCAACTTTTACACAAAGTCACAGAACAGGCTAAAGCACTTTATGACTACCGTGAACATATTGCTGAGCATTTTACTCAGCGCGTTACGGCAGAACTAGAGTTTCTCAATATGTCCGGTGTTATCATTAAGGTTAACCACGTAAAAGGCAAACTGACTGTAAATGGTATGGATTCAGTTGAATTTCTTATTTCTGCAAATAAAGGAGAGGAGCCCAAGCCGATATCAAAGATAGCGTCCGGTGGTGAGCTTTCACGAATCATGCTTGCGCTGAAAAGTGTTATTGCTGATAAGGATTCTATTCCGACAATGATATTTGATGAGATTGACACAGGTGTAAGCGGTAAAGCTGCGCAGAAAATAGGTATCAAGCTACATGAGATAGGCAGATTGAGACAGGTGATATGTGTGACGCATCTTTCTCAAATCGCTGTTATGGCAGATAATCATCTGCTTATCGAAAAGCAAGTTGTAGAAGATCGAACGGAAACTCATGTTATTCAGCTTGATCAGGACGGTCGTGTATCTGAGATTGCTCGAATAATGGGAGGCGATGATCCAAGCAGACTTATGCTTGATAATGCTCGAGCTGAATTGAAAAAAGCATCAGAGCTGTAATGGAGGCTTAGATTTGAAGATTTATTCAACAAGACATGGGCAGACATCATATAACAGGCAGGAGATTATTCTCGGAACGACAGATATCCTGCTTGACAGTACAGGCGAGAAACAGGCAGAAGAGCTTGCAAAACGAATAAATGACCTAAATAGTATAGATATTATAATATCATCTCCAATGAAGCGTGCGCTACAGACTTCAAAGGCTATAGCAGATAAATGCGGACTTGATATTATAACGGACGAAAGGCTAAGGGAATGGGATTACGGCGAATATGAGGGTAAATCACGTTTTACGGAAGGTTTTGCCGAAAATAAGGTGAATTTCGGAGTAAGAATGGGTAAAAGCGGTGAGTCACTGCTTCAGCTTGCTCATAGAGTGTATTCTGCACTTGATGATATTATAAAAAATTATAGCGATAAAAATGTTCTCATAGTCAGTCACGGCGGAGTGTGCCGTGTTATAGAGACATATTTCAACGATATGACCACGGAAAGCTTTTCAAACTGGTTCATGGACAACTGCGGATTAATAGTTTATAATACAGACTGACAGGAGGGGATATCATGAGGATAGGCGTTGATTATTATCCTGAACAATGGGACAGGTCTATATGGCAGGCGGATTCGGACCTTATGGCGAAAACAGGCGTTAAGCTTATAAGGTTCGGTGAGTTTTCTTGGTCGCGTCTTGAGCCAAGTGATGGACAGTTTGAGTTTCAATGGCTTGACGATGCGATAAGTACATTTTCACGCCATGCAATAGGTATAGTGCTGTGTACTCCAACAAACTGCCCGCCTCTTTGGATGTATGAGACCTATCCAGATATAACTCAGATTGGACCTGACGGAAGACGTATACAGACAGGGATAAGGGCTCATAGGTGCATAAACGCGCCTATGTTTCTGTATTATGCAAAGCGTATTACAGAGGCACTTGCAAAGCGTTATGCCAATAACCCGGCAATTGCAGCGTGGCAGATTGATAATGAGATAGAAGCTTACCCATGTACCTGTGAGGTTTGCTGTAATCAGTTCAGGGACTGGCTTATAGACAAGCATGATACCCTCGAGAATATCAACGCTGCATTTGGGAACAGCGTCTGGAGCGGGGAATATAGTGATATTTCTCAGATAAAGCCACCTACTGCATATTCCAAGGCATGGCAGAATCCTTCTCTGTGTCTTGAATACAGCAGATTTACTTCTGATTGTGCTGCAAAGTTCATAAACGATATGTCTTTAATAATCAAGCGCGAGAACCCTAAAGCAAAGGTGACCACTAATATATGCTTCACAGAGAATCAGCCTGATCTTTATAAGTTGTATGAAGGACTTGATTTTGCATCTTATGATAACTATCCTCAGATCACTATTTCAGGAGATAAAGCTGTTTCACACTCTTTTGAGCTTGATATGATTCGCGGCGTAAAGCAGAAGAATTTCTGGATTATGGAACAGTTAAGCGGTCCTACTGGTAGTTGGGAACCGATGTCTCCTACTCCGAGACCCGGTCAGATAAAGGGTTATGCCATGCAGGCAATGGCTCACGGGGCGGATACAGTTATGTTTTTTCGCTGGCGCACAGCGATAACAGGAGCAGAGATGTTCTGGCACGGTCTGATTGACCACAGCAATGTTCCGTCACGTAGATTCAAGGAGTTTACAGAGCTTTGCAAGGAAGCTCAGAAGTTAAGTGTAATAGAGACTACAGAGCTTGTATCAGACGTTGCTATAATGTATTCTCCTGACGCACACTGGGCGTTTAGTATACAGCCTCAGACCGAAGGCTTTGACTATCTTGAACAGCTCAGATCCTTCCATTCAGCTTTTGCACGCTATGGAGCAAATATTGATATAATAGCTCCTACAGCTGATCTCACAAAGTATAAGGCAGTTATTGCTCCTGCAATGTACGTATACGATAAAAATGCAGCTGAGAATATATATCGTTATGTCATCAAAGGCGGAACTCTTGTAATGACTGCGCGAAGCGGTGTAAAGGATCAGTTCAATAATTGTATAATGGAGCCTCTTCCAACTGTTTTCAGGGAAGTGATAGGCGCAGAAGTGAAAGAATATGACTCTATTGGCAGGCATGAGCAGAATATAAAGGACTTTGCTGGAAATGTATTCAAATGTAGACAGTGGTGTGATATCCTAGAACTTACAACTGCAAGAGCTTACGCAGAGTATAATGATTCGTTCTACAGCGGAAGTCCTGCGGTAAGCATGAATCGTTATTGTAGCGGTGTTGCATATTATATTGGAACTGTATGTAACGCGGATTTTTATGAGAGCTTTTCCGGAAATATTATGAAGCAGACTGGTATACCGCGTTTACGCGATCTTCCGACCGGAGTTGAGGTCACTACACGTACAAACGGACTTGACGATTATATCTTCTTTTTTAACAATTCAGATAAAGAAGCGGAAATCGTGCTTCCTAAGGCAATGTTCAGTATTATTGACGGTAGCGACAGGGAAAAGCTCAGTTTAAAACCATATGGCATGGAAATTGTCAGAAAGTAGGCACAAATGAGAATAGTTTTACAGCGTGTTACATCGGCAAGCGTAAAAGTCAACGGCGAAGTCACTGGTGAGATTGGAAAAGGCTTTCTTCTGCTGTTTGGTGTCGGGCGCGACGACACAGAGGAGGAATGTCGGAGACTTGCAGATAAAGTAATCGGACTACGTATCTTTTCAGATGAGAACGACAAGATAAATCTAGATATTGAAGCTGTAGGCGGCTCGATTCTTGTTGTACCGCAGTTCACATTGTATGCCGACTGCCGGAAGGGCAACCGTCCAAATTTTATACAGGCGGCAAACCCTGAAAAGGCAAATGAATTATACGAATATTTTATAGAATATCTGCGAAAAAAAGGAAAAAAAGTTGAAACAGGCTTGTTCGGAGCTGATATGAAGGTTGAACTTCTGAACGACGGTCCTTTTACTGTAATTCTTGAATAATCCATAGCCTGAGAGAAGTGATTAGGTCGCTTTTCTCAGGCTTTTTTATGTTTGTGGAATAAAATCAGCTTCATTGTCAAAAATAATCCTGAGGTGATTCTATGGTCAGAAAACGCGGAGAAAATGGAGTAATAATACTTGCCGGGCTTTTTTTCACAGCTTTTGTTTTTATTATTTTTAGATTTTATGCTGTTGCATGGAAACAGGAATATGTTCCGGCAGCAAGTATGGAGCATACATTTACGATGAAAATTGGGAAATGTCAGGGAACTATTTATGATAGAAATATGATACCTATCGTAAATGCCGGAAGTGTTTTGAAAGCAGCTGCTGTTCCAGAATTTCTCGACAGAGAGCAAACGGCCGGATATGCAGTTGATAAAGACGGTTTCTACAGTGAATTTGATAAAGGAAAGCCTTTTGTATTTGAATGCAATAGCAAAGCGCTTGAGTCAGACGGACTTACTATTTTTGAGGTCCCGGTAAGATACTCATCTAATCAGTCTGCACGCCATATAATCGGTTATTTATCCGATGGCAAGGGAGTAGACGGTATTGAATATGCATACGATTCTATACTACGCAACAGCTTCCCTGAGAACTGTGTTTCATATACTACTGACGGTTCTGGACATATACTTATCGGAGACGGTAAGAAGGTTTACAGAACAAACTCATATAAAACCGGTGTTGTTCTTACGATTGACAGAGATATACAGGAAATATGCGAAGAATGTGGAAAAAACATAAATACGGGTACTGTCGTATGTGCAGATATAAAAAACGGAGATATTCTTGGAATGGCAAGCTTCCCTGTATATGATCCAGGAAATATTGAAAAAGCTCTTTATGATAAAAGATGTCCGTTGATAAACAGGGCATTATATTCATACAGTGTAGGCTCTGTTTTTAAGCTTGTAACAGCTTCGGCGGCTCTAGAACAGGGTTATGGAGGTTTTCTGTATCAGTGTGACGGAAAAACTGATATCGAAGGCAAGATATTCAACTGCCATAAGCTTGATGGGCACGGATTGCAAGATATTGCTGAAGCCATGACAAATTCATGCAATACTTATTTTATCAATCTTGCACGATGTCTCGATATTTCAGAATACCGACGGCTTGCATACTATATAGGATTTGGAAGAGAAAGTATTCTTTGTTCTGGTATTATCGGAACAAGCGGGAGCGTTCCAACAGAAAAAGAGTTATCCATACCGGCGGAGCTTGCTAACTTTTCGTTCGGTCAAGGCAAGCTTACAGCAACACCTCTTCAAATTACGCAACTAACCTGTGCAATAGCAAATAACGGTGAAATGCCTATATTACAACTTATAAAAGGATTGACAGCTGACGGTGAAAGTATAGGTTCAAAGAAAAAAGCTCTTTTTTCTAAAGTAATGAGTAGTGAAACCGCAAAGGAGATTCGTGATATTATGTTTCTTGCAGTAAATGAGAACGAAAAATCAAATGCAAGAAGTAAAAGGGTAAGCGTTGGTGCAAAAACCTCGACTGCACAGACAGGTAAATTCGATAGTGAAGGTGAGGAACAGTGTCATGCATGGATAACTGGTTTTTTTCCGTCAAATGAGCCGAAATACGCTGTGACAGTCCTTATCGAAAACGGTGGTTATGGGAACGATGCTGCCGCACCGATATTTAAAGATATAGCAGAAAAAATAATTGCGCTTGAAAACAGAGAGGATATTTAAATCTATGGAACAAAAAAATTTGAAAAATCTGTATAAAGCATTGACATTTTAATTAAACAGAGGTATAATATCAATGTATAGCATTGACGGGACTGACTGTATATATTATGGTTCAGAGAAAAAGCGGATGGTGCGAGCTTTTCCATGACATACAGGTGCTACCCCCGAGCTTCTTCGGGAAACCGAGGCGTATTTCTGCGTTAAAGGAGCAAGAGGAGAAAATATAGCTGTTTTCTCAAATATGGGTGGTACCACGAGAGCCTTCGTCCCATTTGGCGACGGGGCTTTTTTGTATTGCTAAGTTTTATTTTTTTATTAAAGGAGATTTTTTTTATGCAGTGGACAGGTCTTAATGATCTACGTGAAAAGTATCTATCTTTCTTTGAAAGCAAGAATCATACAAGAATGGCAAGCGCGTCTCTTGTTCCTCAGGGAGATAAGAGCCTCCTTCTTATCAATTCTGGTATGGCTCCTCTTAAGAAGTTTTTCCTCGGACAAGCTACTCCTCCAAATAAGAGAGTAACAACCTGTCAGAAGTGTATAAGAACTCCTGATATCGAAAGTGTAGGTAAAACTGCACGTCACGGTACAT
>NZ_JAGCFH010000061.1 GCF_017650195.1 Ruminococcus sp.
ATTTCACAGCTCGGAGGTCCTGATGGAGAATTGTCTGCGTCACTGCGATACCTTAATCAGAGATATGCAATGCCTTACGGTGAAGTCAAGGGACTCCTGACAGATATCGGTACAGAGGAACTGGCACATTTTGAAATGATATCCGCTATACTCTATCAGCTCACAAAGAACCTTTCTGTTGAAGAAATAAAAAAGAGTGGCTTCGACACTTATTTTGTCGATCATACAACGGGCATTTATCCTGTTGCAGCTTCGGGAACACCCTTCACAGCTACGTATTTCCAGTCAAAGGGAGATATAATAACTGACCTGAGCGAGGATATGGCTGCCGAGCAGAAAGCCCGTACGACCTACGACAATATCCTTAGGCTTGCCGACGATCCGGATGTTAGAGACCCTATCCGTTTCTTGCGTGAGCGTGAAATAGTTCACTACCAAAGATTCGGTGAAGCGTTCAGAACGATATGAAACATGGCTCTGTGACGGAAAAAAGAGAAAAATATAGCAATATTTATTATTGACAATAAAGAAGGAATGATATATAATAGTAAAAATCATTGTTATAGGGGGTGACATTATGCCGCATTCATCAGGTGGTGGTTCCCATGGCGGAGGTTCGCACGGCGGTTCAAGCGGAGGGCGCAGCAGCGGTTCTTCCATTGGACGAAGTTTATCCACTATAAGCAGTCGGCGCTTTCCAGGTTCAAGGAGATACGCTACATACCGAAACGGAGAACCGCGCTACTTCTACGCAAGCAAGGATTACGAGCTGAAGTATAATAAGAAAAGGCTGCTTTTAGGCATAATGTACCTGCCGTTTCTGCTTTTTATATTCCTTGGCTTTAAAAAGGCAATGCCGATAGTTCCGAAAAACTACAATCATAATATCGTTATAAGAGACGACGCAGACGTTATTGAAAATGAGTGGGAACTCAGAGACAGCCTTGAGAAGTTCATGGACAAGACAGGTATCACGCCATCAGTAGTAACGCTCTATACAGATGACTGGCTCGAAGAATACACTACACTGGAGAAATATGCATATCAAAGATATATTGATGAATTTAATGATGAGATGCACTGGCTGATCGTCTATTCAAAGTCAAAGGTGTATACCTCCTCAGGTTCGGGCGACTGGATATGGGAAGGTATGCAGGGAAACGATACTGACCCTATACTAAAAAAACGCGAGCTTAAAAAATTTAACAGTAAGCTTGAGGAGCTTCTTGAAAGAAATGATACTGATGTGGGAACAGCGATTTCCTCAGCCTTTGACGATTTTACGGATAAGATATCTTTTATGCCTGACCTGTTAGTTCTTATTATGCCTTTGTTCATGCTAATATTTGTACTTTTCCATGCGTATTTCATGCTGGGACTGAATGAACTGAAATATCGAAATGCTGTTCCGGCACCTGAGAAAGGAATAGACGATATATCCTCCGAACCTTATGGAGGTACAGCTGAAATAGGTGAATATCCGGAAAGCCTGTCTACTATAATGGAAGAGCAGATTTGTCCATACTGCGGAGGAAAATATAAATCCACTGTAACTGGTCGCTGTCCTCATTGCAATGCATCGACGTCGTCAGAAAATAAAACTGAAAATGTGGATACTACAACTTCTGTTTGAGAGCATACAGATGTCCATTGATAAAAAATATTAAGCGGATAAGCATCTTTACGGCAGCTTATCCGCTTTTAAATCATATATCAACGGTAATACGTTGTTTTCTTGGATTTAAGTCTATTATATCATTTGTTTTTGAAATTGCAAGAGCTTGACATAATTTTCAGAATAAAAGCTAATCAGCGTTAATGCTCATTGTGCAGTGTCCACAAGAAATTGGTTGGACAGATGTGCATAGTGACGTTTGTTATGAATAAATTGTGAATCTGACAAAATAGTTTCGATGTTATAAATACATATAAACAAGAATGAATAATATAATCTAAGTAGCAGTTTTCGGAACCTGATCAGGACTTAAAAGTATTGTATTGCTGTAAACGGAAGCTAAGTTCAAACACGAGGGAGAACATAATAGATATTATTATTTACCATTGAAAACAGTATATTTATTTCTGAAATATGAACGAGATATTAATATAATGTTTCCAAGTAATAAATTGTTAAAAGCCTTGAATGTAAAGTAAAGATTTGCTTTTTTAGGAAAAGTATGCTATAATCATAAAAAAGAAAGGAGCGCTGACTATGAACCAGTTCAAAAGGTTTAGGATAGACAGGATCGCAGCACTGGTATGCTGGCTGCTTATGCCTGTATATGTATATCACGTTTTCAGGCTCACTCTTCTGGGCAGACCTATAAGGGATTCAAGAACGCTCCTCGTTCCATTCTGGGAATTCAGGAATTTCATTAGAACTGAACGCCAGAGATACTGGATGGAACAGATTATGGGTAATCTTGCAATGCTGTTCCCATTTGGCTTAATGCTTCCGATAATGCTCAAATGGTTTAGGACTCCGGTACGTACAGGAGTTGCAGCTTTCGGATTTTCACTTTTCATCGAGTCGGTACAGTACGTTACAGGTAGGGGCATATTTGAGATTGATGATCTTATGCATAATACCTTAGGTGCTCTTGTAGGATTCTTTGTGTATATGTTCGCAATGCGATTATTAATTGAGTATCGGCGAGCGTATCAGAGTAATGAATGGGATATATAGACGCAGATCGCAGATCTGCGTTTTTTTTATTAGGAATAAGGACAGCCTTAAGCGTAGTAAAATCATTGCGGAGGTGTTCTTTATGAAAGATATTGACAGAAACGGATATATTATCTCTGAGGAACTTTTTATTACAGAAAATGGGATTGAAATCATAGAAATGTTCACACCAGAGGTCGCAAACAGTGCCGCGATGAGAAAAATAGAGGAGTTTATGCATGAGCTATCTGAAAAATTTGGAGATAATG
>NZ_JAGCFH010000062.1 GCF_017650195.1 Ruminococcus sp.
GTAAGAAGGGGTCCCGTACTGCACCTGTATTTATAAAGAATAAATATAAAAGGAGCAGTTATTATGAACAGATACCTTAAAAATCTTGACAGAATAGAATTTATTGTTACTATGGGCTGTACCGGTCGCTGTAAGCATTGCAGTGAGGGAAGCCATACTTTCGCAGGAGAACATATTGACGGTGAGACCGCATCAAGAGCTGTAACAGAGGTCTGCCGTCACTATAATATAAAGTCACTCATGACGTTCGGCGGTGAGCCGCTTCTGTATCCTGAGACTGTTTGCTCTATTCACAGGGCTGCGGCAGAATCGGGTATTAAGCATCGGGATGTGATAACCAACGGTTTTTTCAGCAGGGATAAGCAGAGGATACGTAAAGTCGCTGAAATGCTTGTGGAAAGCGGCATTAACCGCATAATGCTGTCGGTGGACGCTTTTCATCAGGAGATAATACCGCTGGAGCCGGTGGTACACTTTGCTGAATGTGTCCGTGAGACTGGCGTTTTTATTGAGCTTCACCCTGCATGGCTCGTCAGTGAGGAGGACAGAAATCCTTACAATGCTAGGACAACAGAGCTCCTTGGCGTTTTTGCTGAAAAGGGCTTTTCTGCTGATAGTGGTAACGTTATCTTTCCGAAGGGCAGCGCTTTAAAGTACCTGTCGGAGTATTTTGATGAAAATACAGTAAAGTCTGACCCCTATGAGGAGGATCCGGAGGATATACGCTCGCTTTGCTTTGAAGCCGACGGCAGCGTTCTCGGCGGGAATATATACAGCTCGGACATAATGGATATAATTGAAGCATATACGACTGTAAAATAAAATATCTCAGTATTTATTTTAGCAGGTTTGGTTTCGTACTGATACAAAGTTTAAGCCCCGGGACATATCATCATCATCCCGGGGCTTAAACTTTGTATTGTTCCATTTTAAGATTTTAGATAATTTGAATGCTTTTTTCTGCGCTTTTCGTTATACATAATCTTGTCGGCTTCGGTAACGAAGTAGAAAATATCCTCACCTATCTTTGGCGTGGCAACGACAAAGCCGGAGCTTGCGCTGAGAGTGAATGGATACAGGGCACTGTCGTTTATATACTTTATGTTGTTCTGTATAACGGCTGTGAGATCCTCAGCCATTTCGTTTGTATAATTAGCTCCGAATACGATGAATTCGTCTCCACCGAAGCGACAGTAAATCTCGCCACTGCAGCATGAATCTTTAAGAACGCCTGCAATACAGCATATAGCCTTGTCTCCCGTGCTGTGGCCAAAGGTATCGTTTATGCCCTTAAGACCGTCAAGATCAAGGAACATGAGCATTATATTCCGTTTCTTTTCGATACATTCGTGGTATAGGTCGTTTGTCGCGTGAACGAAGCCGTTGCGGTTGAAGATGCCTGAGAAGGTATCCTGAACGTAAAGGTTGCCAAGGCGCTTCACAGCGTATTCAAGACACATCAGTTTCCTGATGTTTTCAAGTGAATTGCAGATATTTATGACGAATGTCTCAAACATTATATTTTGCAGAGCGAGGCTTGAACTGCGTATTATCATATATCCGAGGCAACGCTCGCCGAAGTGCAGGGGAGTGATGTAATATAGCTTGCCTGCTTTTCCGTTTTCGGCATAAGGCGGAAATACGTCCTTGGATTTTATTTTGTCACATTCGAGAAATTCACCGTTCACATAAGCTATCTGTACCGTTACATAGTCGGTATATACCATAGGTACAGAATTATCCACTCCGTCAAGAGTAGTCGAAGTATCAATAGCGGATTCGATGTTCCAGTTGTCGCAGAGACAGAAGTAAAACTCGTCGGGGTGTATTTCAACGGCTGTCTTTTTTAGCGTCAAAATATAGTCGCTAAAGCTGTTGCAGGCAAGGAGCTGTGTGGACATACGATTGAGAACTCCCATATATATCTGTACCGTCTCAAAGTTGGAATAATTGCGGAAATTAAGCTCTTTCAGCTCTGATACGTCAGACATGGAATTGTGTCCGCAGCCGCAGCTTTCAGTAAAATGGGGAGTCATATTCAGCAGAAGTCTTCTGTCCTGAGGTATCCTGTTCAGATGATTATAGAGCATCTGGCAGGCAAGAAGTCCCGAAAGTTCGAGGGGGCGGTCTACCGAGGTAAGCTCCACAAGGTAATTATGGTGGTTGTAGGTGTCGTCAAAGCCGGTCACTGCTATATCGTTCGGGACGTTGAAACCGTGGGCTCTGAGAGTAGTAATAGCGGAAGCCGCCATTTCGTCATTTGCGCAGATTATAGCCTGAGGCATTTCGGAAAGCTCTTCAAGGAAATGCTCGACAGCCATTTTTCCTGTAGGAGCTCGGAAATCTCCGTAGTATACCGCTTCGTCGCATATATCGAGACCGTGCTCACCGAGAACAGTGCAGAAGGCTGCCAGTCTGTCGGAACTTTCAGGATTTTCTCCAGGACCTGAAATGTATGCGAATCTTGTGAAACCGTGTACGTTTATCATGTGCTCGGTGATGCTACGCATTGCCGAGAAATTGTCGCTTCCGATGTAATAGAAGTCGGTTATGTCGTTGTCGATGCTGACGGCAGGAATACCGGCTCTTTTTATACGTTCAAGTATATCGTTTACTACTGGCTTATATGAAAGGGTGTTTGTAAGCAGGATAGCTCCGTCGAAATCCTTGAAATCCGGAAGGTTGAATATGTTGAATTCGCCCATATCATGGCGCGGATTATCCATATCGCCGCTGAATGATGTGAATGCTGCGATATTCAGTCCGAATTCCTTTGCGCCCTGGTCTATTCCGCCGAGTATTGTGCTCTGATAGCTTTGTCCTATTTCTTCAATGATAACAGCGATACGTGAACCGATCAAGTTATTTGCCACTCCTCTCGTACGTCTTTCTTTTGATACTATACAAATATATTTTACAATATTTTTTCACAAAAATCAATAGAATAAAAATATAATATTCATTAGCTATATTCATTTTTTGTTAATAATACAATTTTTTTAAGTAGTATAAATTAAATCTGTGAATTTACTCTGAAAGACGAAAAGACGAAAATATCTCAGGAATTTCGGATAATTTATAATAAATGCTGAAAATCAAGGGGTATATTGACAAATCTCAAAAAAATGGTATACTAATTTATAGGGGATAAAGTCATAATTTAATGGCTTATCAAATATTCTGCAAGTGTGCCGAAGGCACGTACAAGATATGCTTTGGAGGGAAATTATGAATATCTGGCACAAAATAAGTCCAAAGAGAATAACTCCGGATGATTTTATTGCAGTGATCGAGATAGGAAAGGGAAGCAAGATCAAGTATGAGCTTGACAAGGAGACCGGTCTCATTAAAATGGACCGTATCCTCTATACCTCTACTCATTATCCTGCAAATTACGGATTTATCCCGAGGACGTATTCAGACGATAACGACCCTCTCGACGTACTGGTGCTCTGTTCGGAGCAGCTCATGCCGCTCACTTTGGTAAGATGCTATCCAATCGGAGTTATCAGAATGCTTGATAACGGGCATCACGATGAAAAGATCATCGCTATCCCGTTCGATGATCCGAATTACAATATGTACAAGGATATTGAAGAGCTGCCAAAGCATATTTTTGATGAAATGACTCATTTCTTCAAAGTCTACAAGGAACTTGAAAACAAAACAACAGCCGTTAACGAGGTCGATCATGCCGACATTGCCAGAGAAATCATAAGCGGTGATATTGATCGCTATATCGAGTATTTCTGCAAGTAAGCAGGGCTTTGACCGAAAGTGACTAAAAAGCGAAAGGAGTATCGTGCGTAATCACGTGCGAAAAAAGTGTTATGACAGCTTCAAGTGAAATTTTATTCGGCAGCGATTCCAACGTCGCACCTATCGGCATCATCGCTATGAACAGCGTTACAGAGCTGGGAAAGAAAATCGACGATTATCTAGTTGACTGGGCAGGAAAAGGCGGCATTAATGTTGATAGCTTCCTCGTTGAGAGTGAATGCCCGAGATTTTCTTCCGGTGACGGCAAGGGATATATCAAATCTACTATACGCGGCAAGGATCTTTTCATAATCATAGATGTAGGAAACTACAGCATAAAGTATGATTATTTCGGAATGCAGAACGCTATGTCTCCCGACGATCATTTTCAGGATCTCAAAAGAATAATACAGGCGGCAAGCGGAAAGGCTCACCGCATAACTGTCATTATGCCTACTCTTTACGGCGGTCGTCAGCACAGAAGAAGTTACCGTGAATCACTTGACTGTGCCTGTGCGCTTCAAGAGCTTGAAGCTATGGGTGTTTCAAATATAGTTACCTTCGACGCTCATGACCCGAGGGTGCAGAACGCTATTCCCCTCATGGGTTTTGACAATGTAATGCCTACCTATCAGGTGCTAAAGGCAATGCTCAAGGATATAAAGGACATAAGCTTCAACAAGGAGAAGTTCATGGTAGTAAGCCCCGATGAAGGCGCTCTCAACAGAAATATGTATTATGCTTCAGTTCTAGGCGTTGAAATGGGTATGTTCTACAAGAGAAGAGACTACTCCACCATAGTTAATGGACGCAACCCCATTGTTGCTCACGAATATCTTGGAAATCCCGTTGAGGGAAAGGATATTTTCGTTTCAGACGATATCATATCTTCTGGCGAGTCTATGCTTGATGTTGCTTCTGCCCTTAAGAAGAAGAACGCAGGCAGAATATTTGCTTACGCTACTTATGCTATCTTCACCAACGGTCTTGAAAAGTTTGACAAGGCTTACGAGGAGGGCACTATCGACGGCGTATTCGGCACAAATCTCACTTATAGGACTCCCGAGCTCCTAAGCAGACCGTGGTTCCATGAGGTGGACGTATCAAAGTATATCGCATATTTTATTGAAGCTATAAATCATGACGTATCTATCAGCAAGATAATTGATCCTCATACAAAGATCGAGACTCTTCTTAAGAGATATGGAATGAAGTAAAACTTTCAGGCGCTGTTAACAAACAGCGCCTTTTATTTGTGAAAAATACGTTAAGGCCTTGTAAAATTACTACAAACGAGATTGACAATTATTCGTCAAAACGCTATAATAAAAAAGGTGATATTTAACTTGAAATGCCATGATATGGTTAAAAAATTGAAAGTAGGGGATAATATGCTTAAATTAAAGGACATTGTTAAGGAGTACGGCAGCGACGAGAATAAAGTGACTGCCCTTGGCGGGGTTAGCATCACATTTCGCGAGAGCGAATTTGTGGCTGTGCTCGGTCATTCTGGCTGTGGCAAGACGACGCTGCTCAACATCATTGGAGGTCTTGATCATTATACTTCCGGCGATCTCATCATCAACGGGGTATCGACTAAGGAATACAAGGATAGGGACTGGGACGCATACCGCAACCATTCTGTTGGCTTTATATTCCAGAGCTACAACCTTATACCGCATCAGACAGTTCTTTCAAACGTTGAGCTCGCATTGACTTTATCGGGAGTATCAAAGTCCGAGCGCCGCAGGCGTGCAAAGGAAGCTCTTGAAAAGGTAGGACTTGGGGATCAGCTCCATAAGAAGCCGAATCAGCTGTCTGGCGGACAGATGCAGCGTGTGGCTATAGCCCGTGCACTGATAAACGATCCAGATATACTTCTTGCCGACGAGCCGACAGGTGCTCTCGATTCCGAGACTTCCATACAGGTAATGGAGCTGCTCAAAGCCATTGCCAATGACAAGCTGGTTATTATGGTAACTCATAACCCGGAACTTGCGGATCAGTACGCTACACGTATAGTAAGAATAAAGGACGGAAAGCTGACAGGGGACAGTGACCCCTTCGATGGAGAGCCTTCAAAGAAAGAGAAAAAGAAGAAGGAAAAGGCTATAAAGCAGAAGAAAAGTTCCTCAGAAAAGAAAAAACGCGTGTCCATGTCCTTTGGTACTGCTGTTTCTCTTTCTCTCAACAACCTACTGACAAAAAAGGGAAGAACTATACTTACAGCCTTTGCAGGCTCCATAGGTATCATTGGCATTGCACTTATACTTTCACTTGCAACTGGCATAAACGATTATATCAACGAGGTGCAGGAGGAGACACTTTCATCATATCCTCTCGAGATAATGCGTGAAAATACTGACACATCGGGCATGATAGAGGCTCTTATGAATAAACAGAAGGAATATGAGAGCCGCGAGTTCAGGGACGATACGGTTTACGCAAATACTCAGGTATATGATATGTTCAACTCCTTTAACGCTTCCGCAAAGCAGATAAACAATATGAAGGACTTCAAGACTTTTATAGACAACGACAGCGTGATACAGGAGAAATCTAGCGCTGTAAGCTACGGCTATGATTTGAAAATGCCGGTATATACCGAATCTCCCTCCGGAGAAATCATCAAGGTAGACTTCATGGATATGTATGGCAAGGCACTTGGTATGGGAGAATCTGAGGTTATAACAGCTTCTATGAATAATCCTATGGCTGATATGGAGATGCAGGCGTTTGGTCTCAACGTAATGCAGGAGCTCCTTCCCGGTGAAAACGGTGAGCCCGTAAACGCTATAGTCAGAGAGCAGTATGAACTCGTTAACGGCAGATGGCCTGAGAAATACGATGAAGCTGTAGTTATACTCACAAGGAACAATGAGCTTCCTGATATCATAGCTTATACCCTCGGTCTTAAGGATCAGGAGGGATTCAATGAAAAGCTCAAGGCTCTCATGAGCAATCAGGAGATAAAAGATTACGGTCAGCTTGAATGGGACCTTGATGAGATAACAGGCAAGAAGTTCAAGATGATACTTCCCTGCGAGTACTATCAGAATTCACATACAGGAAACGGATACAATGACCTTACTTCAACTCAGACCGGTCTTGAATACCTTTTTAATTCTGATAATGTAGGAACAGAGATAAAGATAGTCGGCTTCATTCGTCCAAGCGAGGACGTAAAAGCCCCTATGCTAAAAAGTTATGTGGGATATACAAGCCTGCTTACCGACTATGTTATAGAAAAGACCAATGGCAGCGAGCTTGTGCAGTCTCAAAAGGAGGACAGGGAGAACGATATCCTCACGGGCAGGAAGTTCATGACAGAGGATTATATCGAGCCAACTCCCGAGGAAAAGGCTGAGACCGCAAAAGCTTTCATAAAGACTGCCGATACGGATACAAAGGCTGATATCTTTCGACTTGTTGCTGCACAGCCCGATCCAAAGCAGGCTGACGCTCAGGTCGCCGAGGCTATGAAGGATTTCAACAGGAATGATTTCATAAAGCAGATTACAGAGATGTATTCCGCAGAACTTGGTGTTGATGCCTCACAGGTGACATCCTTTGTAGGTCGGATGAGCGATGAGGAGATCAAAAGCTATGCAGAGCAGGCTATAAGAGAGCAGATTGCAGATCAGTATGCGGCATTGTCCCAGGAACAGCTTGGTTCTCTCTCGAACGCGGAGCTCTCAAAAATGCTTGATTCCGCTGAGATAAGCCTTGAAAACTACGGTGTTATCTTCGAGAAATATACTCCAGAAGAGATATCAGAATCCACCTACGATGACAATCTCAGGTTACTCGGCGTGGCTGACGAATCGGATCCCTCAGTGATACGTATTTTTGCAAGGAGCTTTGAGGAAAAGGACGAGATAGCAGGCGCTATAACTCGTTACAACGAGGGTGTTAAGGAAGCGGACGTTATACACTATACCGATGTTGTGGCACTTCTCATGTCGTCAATAACTGGAATAATAAGCGGTATATCATACCTGCTCATAGCTTTCGTCGGCATATCCCTTGTGGTATCGTCGATAATGATAGGTATCATCACATATATTTCTGTGCTTGAACGAACAAGGGAGATAGGAATACTCAGAGCTATAGGCGCTTCAAAGCACAATGTGCGTACAGTCTTTAATGCTGAGACCCTTCTTGTGGGACTCGCGGCAGGACTTATCGGAATAGGAGTCTCGGTGCTTCTGACCATCCCCATAAACGCAATAATACACAGCGTTACATCTCTTGATACTCTTAGGGCTCATCTACCTGTTGCAGGAGCGGTGATACTAGTGATAATAAGCATGGTACTCACACTTATAGCTGGACTTATCCCGGCAGGAGTAGCGGCAAGAAAAGACCCTGTTGTAGCCCTCAGGACTGAATGACATAAGTTATACGAAAAAAAGGGGCTGTAAAAAAACTCAGTCCCCCAAACGAACACGGGGCCTCGTAAAGAGGCCCCAAATTTTATAGCAAAAA
>NZ_JAGCFH010000063.1 GCF_017650195.1 Ruminococcus sp.
CTTTCCAGCGAGAGCACTACAGATATATCCCCTGCTTTTGGAGTTATTCCACCGGCGGTAGAGCTTTTTGGCAGGAGCTACCGTGATCTCTCCTCGGACAAGCAGTTTGACATGTTCAATATCAAGGAGGCTTCGCAGCTCCTTGCAAAAGCAAAGTCAGACCTCAAGATAAATTCTCTGGAAAGCGTAAAGATAATAGTTGATTCGAATACAATAGATTCGAGATACCTTCATATACTATCGCAGAGCTGGCAGGACAGTCTCGGCATATACCTCGGTATCGAGGATCTCACCTCCTCAGAATTTGAAAGAAGGATAGCGGATGGCGATTACAGTATAGCTCTGTATCCGCTGAAAGCCGGCTTCAACAGCGGTCTTGCCGTATTCAACGAGTTCAGGACGTCGGACTGCCTGAAAGCTGCGGCAAACGGTCTTGACTGTGCGGATGCGGTGATAAAATGCGCCTCTGCCTCAGAACTAGCTGACTGCTACAGCGCTCAGGAAAAGGCTCTGCTCGATCAGTACGGCTTTATACCACTGTTCTATAAGAGTTCATACCTTATCGCCAACAAGGACAACGAGGACATCATCTACGATGCCTTTACCGGCTCCATAGATTACCGCATCGCCAAGAACTACAGCTAATACGTAAGAAGCCTCTGTGATATTCAGGCGTATGATCTCCGGCAGGAAGTGCAGCTCTATGGAATAAACTTCTATGAGTTGGCTGGAATGGCATATATGTCAATGGGAAACCATTGAATTTTGAAAAAGTAATTTTAAAGCTCTACCCATTGCACAAATAAAAGCGACTCTGATTGTTGACATTTAACAACGAGAGTCGCTTTTATAGTTTTATCAAGTTGAAAGCCTTCCGGCATCAGTTATTCAAGATATAAAGGCAGTACTCAGCTTTTTTTTCGAACTTTACCCACAAGTGATTCTTTTCTTCGGTCTCTGGCATATAAAGCTGAGTTTTTGCAGTACAAGAAGACCCATCCCCAGCTTGCAGCAAATAATCATCAAAGGGCATATAAATCGTAAGATCAGGCTTATAATCAACTGAGCGGTCATAAGAATAAGTCCTACGGTTGAAATTTATCTCGCTGAAACGAGCCTTTATCGTCTCTTCGTCTAATATCTCGGTATCAGTCGCGTCTTCCTCTAGAATGGTCGGTACAGTGGTCACGATGATTTCAGCAGTATTTGTATTACTTGTTGTCACAGGTCCATCCGGGCTTGTTACGGATATAGTAGTTGTTTGAATTGTGATCTCATTCACAGTTGTAACAGTTAGCTTCTCATTGCCTGGCTCAGTAGTAACAGGTGTTATCACCATTGACTCCTCCGCACCGTGAGGATCACCGGCTGAGGTATTGCCCTCATTTACTGTCAGCGTGGTGGTCTGGACATTTTCTGTCGATATCTCGTTAACACGTACAGTAGCTGAAACTGCCGTCGTATTAACATAGGACACTGGAGTCTGTGAAATAGTCTGTGATACATTTATTGATGTAGTATGCGCTGCTGATGTCGTAGCCGTTTTAGCTTTTGCGGATGTAGTCTTTACTTCATTCACAGTCGTGGAAGCTGTAGTCACTGACGCCTCCTTAGTTGTAACGGCGGTGGTCTCTGTCGGAGTTACTACCGGGATCTTGCCAAAATCAGGATTGGGAGCTTTATTAAGTGCGCTGTTGTGCCATACCGCAGCACCTATTATGACCGCCGCACAAAGTCCCGAAACGGCACAGGATATCCTTTTTATACGCTGAGCGCGTATCCTTCGTCTTTCCAGTATAGCGTCGCCCTGCTCTCTGACGATATCGGCTATCTCTTTATAGCTCCTCATACACGAATCCCTCCTTTTCCAGCTCTTTTTTCAGTGCCCCCTTGGCACGGTAAAGCAGATCCCTGACCTGTTTGCCTGACTTTTTCATTATAGCTCCGGCTTCGGAATGGTCGAAGCCTTCGATATATATAAGATAAAGTATCTGGCTGTATTCGGGCTTGAGCTTCTGTATCGTCCTGCGGAGTATTATCCGCTCCTCGTCCTTGATATATTCCTTCTCAAGAGAAGCCGCCTCCGAAAGATCATGGGCATCATCAAGAGGTACCTCTGCATATTTTGGCTTCCTACGCATACCGTCGTATGCGATGTTCCTGCCGATAGTATAAAGCCACGTCTTGAAGGCGCTTTCTCCGCGAAATACAGGTCTGTCAGTATAGAGCTTTATAAAGGTGTCTATCGCATATTCCTCGGCTTTATGGATATCGCCGACTATGCTGTAAAGATAGAAGATAAGTCCGTCCTTGTAGTCACGTATCAATTCGTCCAGTGCATTCTTATCTCCGGAAAGGAAACGGCTGTAGCTGCTTTCACCGTTTTTCATCGCATACTCCTTTCTTTATTAATTAGACGTCAAAATATCATAAAACGTCGCAGTTTTTTTCATTATACAATAAAATAATTTTTATTTCAACCAGCTGCGACGTTTGCACCATTTTCTGCGTCTAAGTTAGTGAAAGAGCACGAAAGGTGTCGACTCCTTCACTTATAGCTGCAATATCATTATGAGGAGGTATCATTATGAA
>NZ_JAGCFH010000064.1 GCF_017650195.1 Ruminococcus sp.
CGACGGGGCTCGTCCAATTATCAGAACAGCGCCGCGAGTCGGCATTGACTACGCAGGAGATCACTGGAAAGAGATTGAATGGCGCTTTATAAGCGGCAGAGAGTACTGATACACCGCGGCGAAAAGCTGAGCCTAAAAAAAGAAGACCGGCTCATGGGTAGCTTCTCTGGAGCAAAGCCATATAAATTGAGGAATATGAGCGAAAAAAGGCTGTAAACACTTTCTTGCAAAATGCTGTTATCATTGTGACTTTTTATACTATTGGTCAAAAATTGCTATTTTATAACAAAACTATGCAATTTGTGTCATTTTTGTGACAGCATCAAAAAAACATGGATAGTATGTGAAAATTATTTATAACACGAAAGGACGAAATATCGCAGTAAAACGACGCAAAAAGAACAAATATTCTTATGGATGATGAGTATTGAGTGAAAAAAACTTACTTTAAGACTATTTTAAGGAAATAACGCTATACTATAATCAAATGATACGAAAGGAGTGTGAGCTCCGGGCAGTAAGGCGCTGCTGCGGAGGCGATAATGGCAATTAATACATTCGCGCGTAAAGAAATCAAATTCCTCCTTAATATGGATCAGTATCACGGACTTATGGAGGTCATATCAGAGTACATGAACCCTGATAAGTTCTGCATAGGCGGAAAAGAGTATGGAATCTACAACATCTACTACGACACACCAGACGATTATCTAATCAGAGAATCCCTTGCAAAGCCTTACTACAAGGAAAAGATCAGACTGCGCAGCTATTATTCACCTGCTGCTCCAACTGATATGGTTTTTCTTGAAATAAAAAAGAAGATCGGCGGTATCGTAACTAAGAGAAGAGTTTCCATGACTCTTGAAGAGTCAGATGCATACTTCCGTGACCGCTCCAAGCCTGAATTCACAAAGTATATCACACAGCAGGTCTTCGGAGAACTGGACGTATTTCTTGATAGCTATCCCATTGCTCCAAAGCAGTACATAAGCTATCAGCGAGAGGCTTTCTTCGGAAAGTACGATAACGATTTCAGACTTACATTTGACAGAAAGATCACCGAGCGCCGCTACGATCTCGGACTTAACTACGAGAGCTACGGCAATTATATAATCGGTGCTGATCAGAGACTTATGGAGATAAAGGTCTCCAATGCCATTCCTGACTGGCTGGTAAACAAGCTCTCAGAGCTTCAGATTTACAAGACTAGCTTTTCAAAGTATGGAAGAGCTTACCAGAATTTCGTAAAGAGCCAGATAGAGGACGCACAGCTTGTTTCAGGCAAAAGGCGTATCTATATATCGGGTATATCAATGGTAAATAATCATATTATGATGAACAGGAGCGTTTGATTTTTATGTTTGAACATGGATTTTTTGGAAATGTGCTGTCTAAGTACAATGAGTCGGGTGACTCTGTAATAAATAACAGCAATTCCATTCTGAGCACTATCAAGCCCGGAGAGTTTTTCCTTTGTGTAGGCACTGCGATAGTGATAGGCTTTCTTATAAGTCTTATCTATATGCTCACCCACAGAAAGGAAGGTTACTCACAGAGCTATGTTCTGACAATGATAATGCTTCCTACGATTGTTGCAGCAATCCTTCTCATTATCAATACCACAGCAGGTGCTCTCACCCTTGCAGGCACCCTGACTCTGGTAAGGTTCCGAAGCGTTGCCGGCGATCCGAAGGATATGGCTTATATCTTCTTCGCAATGGGAACAGGAGTTGTTTGCGGAGTAGGATATATCGGATTTGCACTTATATTCTTTGCAGCACTTGCTATTATTCTCTTTATACTTAGCGAGACTGATTTTGGAGGCTGCAAGAAGAGACATATGACTCTCAAGATTGCCATTCCCGAAAACCTCGATTATCAGGGAGTTTTTGAGCCTGTACTTGCTAAGTACACAACATTCTACAAGCTGAGAAGAGTAAAGACCACAAACTTCGGTACACTTTTCGAGCTTATCTACAGTGTTGATGTCCTTGACAACATCGATCAGAAGAAGTTCATTGATGAGCTTCGCACCCATAACGGAAATATGACGATCAATCTCGTATTCTTCAGATACGATGATAAGATCTATGAGAACTGATAGAAAACATAAATATAGATAAAATACCCTCTCAACCCATTGCCGGACTTAATATGCCATATTGAGTCCGGCAATTTGCATAGGGGGATAAGGAGATATGTATATGAAATATAGAAGGATCTTAGCGGCTATGACCGCGGTCGCACTTATGGCTTCGGCTAGTTCATGCGGCAAGGAAGAAAAGGGAAAAACTGAAAACAATGGAAACTCCACTGTTCAGGACGTGACGTCCAAGACTGACAGCGGTGAAGTTACAGAAAAAACCACAAAGAAGAAAAACGACGATGATACATCTGAAAAAGCTACAGAAAAATTAGTTGAGAGTACAACTGCAGCCAAAGCGGGGGAGAAGAAGTCCGATGAAGTTACAACTACAGCTGCAAACAACGACACGTCGAATACGACTACAGCTGTTAACAATAACAGCAATAACAATGATAATAACAATAGCGACAGCGGTAGTAGCAGTAGTGGTGAGGACTCTGTAGAAGGCGATAACACGACAGAGGAAAAGGTCTACACGGCTGAGATAGAACTCGGCGTTTCGCCGAAGGTCAAGGGTACAAACGTATCTGTAAGCGGCTCCATTGTCACAATAAACGCAGGCGGCGATTTCAGGTTTTACGGCAGCGTCAGCGACGGTCAAATATGTGTTAGTACAGCCACCGAGGAAAAGGTAACTGTGGTCCTTGACGGAGTTGACATATCAAATTCCAACGGACCGGCTATATTTATCAACGAAGCCAAGAAATGTACTATCAAATCTCGTGAGGGCACTGTTAACTACCTCAGCGACGGAGGCAATGACAAGATCAACAATGGTGTTATATTCTCAAATGATACGGTGCGCCTTAAAGGCAACGGAGAGCTGAATATTACTGCAAACAACGCTCATGGCATCGCCAGTGACGATGATATAATTATAGA
>NZ_JAGCFH010000065.1 GCF_017650195.1 Ruminococcus sp.
AGAATTATATTTGTTGGAATATACCTTTACCGTATAATCCTTTCCATTTATTTCCGAGCCGCATAACCTTGTTATATCAGTGTAAATGGGACCGCTGAATTTGATTGGATTATAATAAAAGCTTCTCATAACATAATTTGTTATTGGCTGAGAATACTGGCAGGTGTTTTCTACATTCAGACCGTAATAATCATTTGTCATCACATCAACTTCTGAAACCAGCTTTACATTCTGAGGAGAAACATTAATGATATAAGCCTCTTCAATAGCCGTATTTCTCTGGTATATTTTGTTGTACCATGTTCCGTTCGAATTTTTTGTATATATATTTGCCGGATCAGGGCAGCCATTATTGGCAGATTCGATACGTACTGCATCGTACATTACCCATATAAAACCGTCATTGCCCCAGCCAGTGCCCCATGAGTTTGCGATCTTGAAAGCACCCTGCTCGCCAGGGCTATAAGTATATCCGTCACCGTCTATATCGCATTCGAAAGAATCATCATATCCTACTATCGTGAATTCGTGACCAGCTCTTATTGGCCCGTTTTTATCATATTTTGTGACATTCTGAATTACAACTTTTTCTTTTGGGTTTTCCTTATAACTTATCTCCTTATATGTACTGTCAAGACAACAAAGATAGTTGAAACTGGTCGAAGCAGCTACTACTTTTCCTTGATCGAGAGCATCCTTTATATTTTCGATGAACTGATCTTCCCTTTCTGTCTGATCCTCAGTGTTCCAATCTACATCTCCTTCTTCAGTGATAAATGCTTTTGCTCCGTGGTTGGGTGAACATAAAGACCAGCCTTCATAGCTGTCAAGCTTGACATTGAGGGCATTTAAAAGAGCCTCTTCATCTCTTGGGATAGCTCTGTAGGTTTTGGCTTCATGCCAGTAAAGACCTGTTGATGTATTAGTGTTTTTATTTTCATATACAGGCAAGTAGTAATCTCTTTGGTAATAGCTGAGGGCCTTATACTGATCTGCGTCGATATATTCCCCTATTCTTCTGTATATCTTCTTACCGTCCACCTCATCAACTACTTCGTAATCATTTTCATTGATTATTTTATTTCCGTAAGCATCCTTTACTATGCTGCCTGAAACAATTTCATTATATTCATAACTGCCTTCGGTTATGTAATTGATTCCCTGCGGATCGGAACGGTCTGTTTTTTTACCGTTTTCATCTACCGTATAGAATCTCAGATCAAAGCGTCCGTCATAAGGCATTTCATCCATAGTAAGAGCGCCTCTGTCCTTTAAAGCATGATATGCCTTGTATTCCCATGAACCATAATCGCCGCCGTCGTTGATCAGCGGATAAACAGATGCCGGAGAGTAAGTAAAATCTATATCAGCGTAGGGATTCTGACGGTACAAAGCTCTCCTTGCCTCATTGGTAAACTGGTAGTATGCCGTTGCGCAAGCCACGCATGAGCCTACCTGACCCTGATTGATTATCTCCGGGAAAAAGCTTGATGTACTCAGATCAGCACCTCTCGTAACAGCTTCAGCGTGTGATGTCACTGCGGATGTTAATCCAGTTGCAGAAGAAGCGAACATAGCCATTGATGTAACAAAAGCTGAGATTTTTTTGTTCATAATCATTGTCCTTTCTGTTAATGGGCTTTTATTTTTATAAGGAAGCGTTCTTATAATAACCAGATCTGATAATTTTGCCTCCATAAAAAATAAACGCAGCATTTGTTCAATATCAGACATGATCTGTAAAAAATTATACCGGAGGTTTATTTTTTTCCATAAACAAAACCTCCCATGGTTTAAATTATACCATAGGAGGTTTTTGTAATTGACGTTTTTCAGGTCCGGTCCATCAGAACTGAACTCATATTTTTATATCTATCCGATCATAATAAGAGCTTCAAGAACTTTAGATATCATACCTGCTGCCGAACCAAACACTAGCATCATAAATGAAGCAAGTGCAATTATCAAATTGGTCATAGTGCTGCTTTCTACCTGAGAAAGATCAACAGCCTCATTTGCAGAATTTGTTCCTTTACCTGTCTGCGGGTCGATAGTATAGACATCAAGAACATTTCCGCTGGCGTCCTTAAGTATGATCTCATACATACCGTTGTCAGAAGTATTTACTTCCGTATCTCCGACAAGCTTGTCGTTCTTATTCTGATAGTCAACAGCTGCCCACTGTGCAAACTGTTCGGGAGTACCGATAACAGTTGTTGTAACAGGTTCTGTTGTTTCAGATGCTTCGGTCGTTGTAGTTGTTGTCGTTGAAGCATCTGTTGCAGTTGTAGTCGTGGTAGTTGTAGTTGTTGAAGTATCAGTTGAAGTTGTGGTCGAGGTGGTCGTTGTTGTAGTTGTAGTAGTCGTGGTCGAAGCTGCTGCCGATGTCGTAGCAGTTGTCTCGGGAACAACAGGACCATTTCCGCTGAGGTCGTATTTGCGGCCGCTGAGATCGGTCACCTTGCCCTTTGCAATGAGCTTGCAGCCGTCCTTTACAGTGATGTTCGCATTATCAGCTATAATAACATCAACATATTCAGGGATAATAACGTCATCTGTAACAACTATATCACCGAAGATAGTGAGCTCTGTGCTCTCCCCTGCCTTTACAGCTTCCTCAACTGCTACTCTGATATCAGCGTAAGTATTTGAGTTGCCGAGCATAGCTACTGCGTCAGGATTGATAGAACAGCAGTCTGTAAATTCGCCGCATACATCGCATACAGATATTGCCAGACCGGGCTCACCGCCGCCGGGAGTTTTAACGACATTAAATCTGCCTGTTGACTGGCACTCATGCGGTTCAGCGCTTTTTATCTTCTGAACCTCTTTTGTACCGTCTTCATACTCGATAATGACAACTCCGTTTACATAGTCTCTTATGAACTTAACTCTGACGATATCATCGTCTTCGTTTATTACGAGCTTTCCGTCTTCTCCGGCAGTATTGCCGTAGATATCCGTGATCTCAACGACATCGTTCGATACGATGACCGGGATATCGCTGTCGTCGTCGCGTGATTCGATCTCAAAATAGATCTTTGATTTCTTGCCGCCATGCAAAGTGAAGAACACGTCATCGTCGGCAATTATAGAATCCCACGCTCTGTCAGTTCCGTTTTCAAACTTTTTATTCACGTACTCAGCCAAAGCACGTTCAGTCTGCTCTTCGTCCTTATTGTCGATATTGAAAATAAATTCGTTTCTGAATTCTTCAAAATCTGTTTTGGGATCAGTCGAGCCGTTGAAGATATCTTTCAGTCTGTTCCTTGCGTACTTTGTGTTAACAACAGCTGTTCTTTCTGCCGGCGCATTTGTCTCCTTGTCGATGGTTACGGAATAGCTTACAGGAGCCTGCGAGCCTTCAAAGCCGACTCTGACATTCTTCAGGATATGCTCTGTCGGGATCTCGCTGAAAAGCTTTGTATACTCTTCGCTTATTACCTTTATATCTGAAATATCATTATAGACCCTGAGCATATTGATGAGGAACGCCTGCTTCTGGTCAAACAATTCTGCCGCGATATACTGCTCAAAAACTGATTTCCAGAGGTCCTTTACAGTTATCTCAATAGTAACTGTATTTTCAGCTCCGGGCTTTAATTCATCAATGTGTATCTTTTTATTGCCGTCCGGACCTTCCGTAAGGCTGAGAGTCTTGTACTTTGTTGTTGTAGTTTCCGTGATCTCGTCCGCGCTGCGCTCGTTGACTATCAGAGCAGTCTTTGAGGTCTGCATTTTCCTGTCAACTGTGAAATCGAGATCGTATATGGTTGTATTTTCGGAGTTATTCGTAAGATTTACCTTTATGACATAGTCATGATTGTAATACGAATACTTCGGAAGCACCAGATTCATGTGAACAGCGTCTGAGGTATAAACGCGGAACTTGTCCTTTGTGACGAATGTCATTCTGCATGGGTTCTCGTGTTTTTCGTCATAGAATCCCTCAAAATCAGCTGAG
>NZ_JAGCFH010000066.1 GCF_017650195.1 Ruminococcus sp.
GCATGGACGCTCTGATATATCTATTGGAGGTATCTCAGCTGAAACAACGTTCTTACCGTCTAATTCAACAACGGTGAAGACAGCTCTGACAGGCGGCTCCATCTGCTCGCACTGGTTCATCACGCTTTTCTGAAGCTCCTGAACATCGTCAACGCCTGTTACGGCAAAGCCCTCGTTTTCGTACAGACCGAACACTATAACGCCGCCGTCGTCCTGATTAGAGAAGCTGGATAGGGTATCAAACAGCCTTTCAGTCGCCTGCGTTTTGCTGCGCTTGACCTCAACTGTTTGAAATTCTGCCTGAGCGTTTTGAATCTTTTTTACAATGTTTTTTAAATCTATCTCGTTCATTTTAAATTTCACCGCCTTGTATTTCAAATCTTACCATAGAATTTTAAATTTGTCAATAAGATTTTAAATGTTATTGTGGAATTTTAAATCGAATTTAAAATTTTGGAGTCAGAATTGGTAATAGCTGAGCATTTATTTGAAGAATGATACAGAAAGTCCCCGCGATTGCGGGGACAAACTTTGTATACGCTTGTTAATCATTTCTCTTTAGTGACATCCTCCCACCTGTAGAGGTCGGAGACTTCTAGCGAAAAGAGGTTAAACATATTTTTTATCAAGGAACTCGGCGATAGTCGTGATTACATATTCAGCCTTCTTTATCTGCTCGTCTGCCTCATCTATCGCAACAATGTAAAAATCCTGATAATCAGCCTTTTCATGAAGTCTGTATGCAGAGCTTATCATCTTCGATATATCACGGCTGAAAATTTCTGATTTGATGTAATTCAGATTGAAGTAGGAAATAATTCCCGAATGCTTGCTTGAATCAAATACGTCAAGAGCAAGAACAGCTCTGAGTGCGTGAAATATAGCATAATAGGAGCGATTTACCGAAGAATGGTATTCTGTTGCATCAAACAGCAGTTTAGCGGCTTTAAGATCGGCTTTTGCAGTTTCAAGCCTGTACTATGAAAGAGCGATTATGCTGCTGTCCATAGCGTATTGCCATCCTTCGAGATATTCTTGTAGAAAGGCAGTATTTCTTTCCACTGCTCAAACATTTTCTCCTCAATATCAACTATTGAGAAAACTCTGCCATATTTCAGATTAAGGTCGACCATGAGGTCACTGAGAGCGTCTTCCTGCTCAGCTGAAAGAGCGTTATTGAGGATAACAGCTATATCAACATCAGATTCATCAGAATCAGTTCCTCTTGCAACTGAGCCATACAAAACTATCGCAGCGAGATTGCTCTCCATAATAGCAAGCAGCCCATTTATCAATCCTTTGACTGCTTCCTGACTCAAAGATGTCTGTTTCATATCGCGACCTCCTTCGTAATTGTTGTTTATATTAAATCACATAGCAGAAAAATAATCAAGGATAAACCAAGGGCTGAATAGCTGTGTATAATCAATCGAGATGACTGTATTAGAAAAAATCTTAGAAAACTAACGAAAAAGGCACCTTCGATCTCTCGAAAGTGCCTATTCTTATGGGGTGGGAGATGGGATTCGAACCCACGATCTTCGGGACCACAATCCGACGCTTTAACCAGCTAAGCTACACCCACCATATATGGCGCGCCTTGCTGGATTCGAACCAGCGGCTTACTGCTTAGAAGGCAGTTACTCTATCCAGCTGAGTTAAAGGCGCATTGAAAAGTTATGCAGCATAGATGCTGCATTAATTGGAGCGGGTGATGGGAATCGAACCCACGTGTTCAGCTTGGAAGGCTGACATTCTACCATTGAACTACACCCGCATATTGAGTTTCAACAGGTAACATTATACCACAGTGAAAAATATAAGTCAATAGAGTACATCAAAAAAAGTCAATGTGCACAAAAAACGCATGCCCCTGCGGCTGCTTTTGAACGATAGAACAACCGTATTAGTCATTAGTACAGTTCTCTCATTCGCCTACTTCCTTTTTGGCTGACTATAATCAACGTGTCCTCAGACTAATTTTACCGTCTCAAAATGAGTGACCAAAAGATGCGGTTTTCCCATATTTTGCGCAGTTTACAACGTTATGCAAAATATTTGCAAAAGCTATTGACAAAAGCATGTCAAAGTGATATCATAATACCTGTAGGAACCGTATTATCATTATTAGTACAATCATATCAGTTGCGTTTCCTTTTTTCTAATTCATCCTTGTGACGGAAGTGCAGGACAGTCTTTGCAGCGCTGTGTAACTCACGCGTAAATATTGCGAATTTTCGGGAAAAGAAATGCAAAATATTTGCAAAAAGCATTGACACTCTATTGTTAACGTTGTATCATAGTATTTGTAAAGAATATGTTCGCAAAAGTTAAAATGAAAACTTTTCTTAACGTTGCAACTTTTTCGACGCTGAACGACACTAATATATAGAAGTCTTTTACAATATAGAAGAACAAAAGAAATCATATAACAGAAGGACGGTGATAACATGAAAAAAACAAATAGCCAGTGCGGCAGAAGAGGAGAGCGCATCTTCAGCAACCTTTGTGTGCTGCCAAGCCTTCTAGGCGTGCTCATATTCTTCCTGATACCGTTCTGCATTGTTATCTACTATTCTCTGATAAACAATCCGATTTCCGCACAGTTTGTCGGCCTTGAAAATTTCAAGCGGCTATTCCAGTCAACAGCGTTCAAGAGCGCATCAATCAACACCTCAACATTCTCGCTCATTTCTGTTCCGCTCGTGCTGGTGATCTCTCTCTGGCTTGCAACTCTGCTGGAAAGAAATATACCATATAAGAGTGTGATAAGAACTTTCTTCCTTAGCCCTATAATGGTGCCGACTGCATCAGTAGTTCTGGTATGGCAGGTACTCTTCCACAATCACGGCACTATAAACCAGATCCTCGAAATGTTCGGGGTACAGAGTATAGACTGGATGAAGTCAAGTCACGGACAGCTTATCATCATCGCGATGTTCCTCTGGAAAAACATCGGATATAACATGATCCTGTTCATGGCGGCGCTCGCCGCAGTACCAAGAGACATACTCGAGGTTGCAGAGCTGGAAGGAGCCGGAAGGATATATCAGTTCTTCCACATAAAGCTCAGATATCTCTCCCCTACCATACTCTTTGTACTTATTCTTTCGCTTATTAACTCATTCAAGATATTCCGCGAGGTCTACCTTCTCACAGGCGACCATCCTTATGATAAGATGTATATGCTGCAGCACTTCATGAACAACACGTTCAACAGCCTCGATTATCAGAAGCTGTCAGCCGCGGCAGTGCTCTTCTCCCTGGTAATGATAGTTATCATCGCTGCACTCCTTATAGCCGAGGAAATATTCGGAAAGGACGTGGAGAGCTGATGAGCAGACATACAAAAAAGCGCATCTTCAATATTATAATAATGCTGTTCACTGGCATATGCGCGATACTCTTCCTGATGCCTACAGTGCTGACCATCGCAAACTCGTTCATGACATCGAACGAAATAACCGCAAACTACGGAGCGATGATCGGAAACATGACAGACAGCAAAAAGGTTTTTATATCAGAAAATGTTAACCTCAAGTTTATTCCGGACAAAGTCACACTAGACCAGTATTCAAGCGTTCTGCTGAAAAGCCCGGATTATCTTATCAAATTCTGGAACTCAGTAATACTTACAGTTCCGATAACAGTATTCCAGATACTCCTTGCTATACTTACAGCATACGGATTCTCACGCTACCCCAACAAGTTCAAGAGCATTATCTTCTTTGCATATCTCATACTTATGATAATGCCATATCAGGTAACACTTGTACCTAACTTCCTTGTAGCTGACTTCATCAAAGATAACGTAGGAGCGATGTTCGCCTCAGAGCCGGAGAAGATGCCGAAATTCATTTCAAATATGCGCTGGGCAGTAATACTCCCGGGTATATTCTCTCCGTTCAGTATCTTCCTTCTGACAAAGGTTATGAAGCGCATACCGATCTCATATGTGGAGGCTGCAAAGCTCGACGGGGCTAATGAGCTTCAGATCCTTACCAAGATACATATGCCGCTGTGCAAGGGAGCAATAGTTTCCATAGCGATGCTGGTATTCATTGATTACTGGAACATGGTAGAGCAGCCGCTTGTCCTAATGAAGGATACGGATCTTCACCCGCTTTCAGTATTCCTCTCACAGATAAACACGGGAGATATCGGACTGGCATTCGCGGTCGGAACCGTATACATGGTACCGACAATACTGATGTTCCTCTATGGTGAAGATTACCTCGTAGAAGGAATAACATACTCAGGCGGTATCAAGGGTTAAATCATAAAAGTCATAACAAACTCATTAAGGAGTTGTTTTTATGAAGATTATAAGTAACAGAGAATGTTATGTTCAAAAAGATGATTTAGTTTACTTAATTGATAATGATTATAATGTTCCTAGTGAAATAATTTATAATCTTACAAGAGCAGTTAATGATGAATCAGATTTTGTTAAAATTGAA
>NZ_JAGCFH010000067.1 GCF_017650195.1 Ruminococcus sp.
GTATTGGTGTATCAGTACTTCTTACTATACCAATAAATGCAATAATACACAGTGTAACTTCGCTGGATAATTTACGTGCACACGTTCCGTTTGTAGGAGCTGTGATACTTGTAGTAATAAGTATGGTGCTTACGCTTATAGCAGGACTTATCCCTGCTGGAGTTGCAGCACGAAAAGACCCTGTTGTTGCACTGAGAACTGAATAAATTAATAGAAAAAACAGGGATTGTAAAAACTAAGTTTCAATAACGAATATGGGGCCTCGAGAGAGGCCCCATAATTTATCTATATCACGGCAGAATACCCCCGCCTCTAAGCGAAGCGAAAGAGGGGGATGAATGCCGGATTTTTAAAACAAAACTATAGATAATCAGTAAAACACATGCTATAATAGATACACAGGAAATATCCTAAATCTAAAAGGAAGGAGAAAAACCATATGTATCTAACGGTAAAGCAAAAGGTAAAGCATCTGTCAAAGGAAGAGTACAGTATTTTGAGGGAATTGTGTCATACAGCGAAAAATCTTGCAAATGAAGCAATCTACAATGTACGACAGAATTATTTCACAGATGGAGAATACCTGTTATCAGCCAAATTATTTAAAGTAGAAAAGTTCAAATTAAATGAGGGAGAAAAAGCAGCATAGAAAGTGACAGGCAAATTAAATGAGGGAAAATGATCGAATTGAGAGCCGAGCTTTTAACAAGAAAACAGAGACTGCCAAATATAGCGATCTCTGAATTAATGTTGATAAATATATGATCAAATCGACGGGCTCTGCGAAAAAATTACTGTAAATTCAAAAAACTGTGATAAAAACGATATATAGAAGCGGCTTTAAAAATTAGCCGCTTCGATTTTTTACAGTATACAATGGATACTGCAATTTGTCAAGGTTCTTTGGATATCAGCCTGATGGAATGGAGCGTAGCGGAATGGAATCAGGCTGATATCCAGCGGCTCAACCGAGCCTGTCAGGGTACATGATCTCCAACTCGCCTAGTACTTTGCCCCAGTTCCTCAGCGGCATAGTCCATTTCTTAGCTATCTCATGCGTTGCCAGATACAGAGCCTTCAGGAGCGCTGTGTCGCTCGGAAATACGCTTCTCTGTTTGTTCAGACGGCGATAGCCGCTGTTAAGGCTCTCAATAGCATTGGTGGTATAAATGATCTTTCTAACGTTGGATGAAAACTTGAAAATCGGCGATATTACGTCCCAGTTCTTGTACCAGCTCTTCATAGCGTTGGGATAATCGTCCTCCCATTTTTCGCTAACACGGTCGAGTGCTTCAAGAGCAGCATCCTCGGATGGCGCATGGTAGATTGTTTTCAGGTCGTTGGCAAACTCCTTCTTGTTCTTCTCACCGACATATTTCAGCGTGTTTCTTACCTGATGAACAATGCAGCGCTGAAGTTCGGTCTGCGGGAATGCAGCTGATACAGCTTCCTTCATACCTGTCAGTCCGTCTGCGCAGATGACAAGAATATCCTTAACGCCGCGATTTTTCAGCTCGTTAAGGACACCGAGCCAGTACTTGGCACTCTCATTTTCGCCGATATGTATTGAAAGGACTTCCTTATGTCCTGTCATGCTGACAGCAAGAATTACATACGCGGCAAGCTTCCTTATCTGCCCGTTATCGCGCACTGAGAAGTGTACTGCGTCGATGAATACTATCGGGTATACTTCGTCAAGCGGTCTCTTCTGCCATTCCTCTATCTGCGGAAGAAGGCGGTCTGTGATATCAGACACCATACCGTCGCTTACCTCAAAACCGTAGATATCCTCGATAGTTTCACTTATCTGGCGAGTTGTCATGCCCTTAGCGTACAGTGAGATTATCTTCTGCTCAATGCCTGAGATATCCTTCTGACGCTTCTTTACGACCTTTGGCTCAAAGGTGCCGTCACGATCCTGCGGTACTTCAATTTCAGTTTCACCGAAGTTTCCGCGAATCTTCTTGGTTTTCTTACCATTACGATAGTCAGGATTGTCGGAACGCTCATACTCCTGATATCCCAGATGCTCGTCCATTTCGGACTCTAGCATTTCCTGTATAGTTCCTCCGAGAAGGTCTTTGAGGGCATCTTCGATATCCTTTGCCGACTTGATGTCGTATTCCTCAAGCAGCATTCCTATGATGTTCTTCTTGCCCTCGCTCATTGGTTCTCTTTTTCTTCTTGCCATAAAAAATCAGCCTCCTGTGATATTAATTCTATTTTATCACAGTTAGCTGATTTTTTACAGACTTTTTTTCAGAGGCTCAATTTTCTTGAATTTTAGATCGTCTGTTAGTTTGCTTTACTCATGTTTTCAAGCACCTCGTGCCAGTAAACGTATCCGAATAGACGCTTTGAATAATCTTCAAGGAATTCAAGCTTTGCCTTTAAATGTGGGTATTTTTTCAACTCTGCTTCATCTGTATGGAACATTCTACCATCTATAACATCGTATTCCCACAAAAACAGCTGTGCTATAAGTGTGGCCCTGTCTTCCATAGGAGTTACCATGCTGTAATCCGAAATGAAATACGGGAAATTATAATTTATTTCACCATTTGCCAGCGCATTATAGAAAGTAGGTGTTCTGCTGTCAGTTCCTACTTTTTCGATATAGCCGTCAAAATCATAAGAATATATAAATCCATCTGGATTGAGATTTGAC
>NZ_JAGCFH010000068.1 GCF_017650195.1 Ruminococcus sp.
AATCGTGATTCCTATTGCTATACAGGAAAGCGTTTTCCCTGCACATAACAATTGATGCTAATTCTTTTTTACTTGACTCAGTTCAAGATCAGGCTTGTAGGCGTACATTGTGCGATAAACTTCTTCAATAGGGAAATCAACCTCGTCACACATTTTTTGGATATGTTTCTGCCATAGCTCAGATATATTGTTCGGTAGTGCAGCACGGGATGACTGTCTCTGATGCTCCCATATCGCCCATTTGAGTGAAGCCATAGCACTGCGAAGCTTCTCAGTATTTTGTTGTTTGGAATCTGTCTTCATATTTCTGCTGCTGATATTTCTGCCAATATTGATATAAAATGTATTTCCGTAAAGTTCGATACCTACTGGGATAATATCTGCACCGGATTCGATCGCCATTTCAACAGCACCTGTATACAGATGCATGACTGGCTTGTTCTCTGTGATATTCCATGTACCTTCCGGAAATATCAGAATGTTTCCGCCTTTATTCAAAACTTTGATCGCAGTGTTTCGTGCATTCCTGCGGTTTTGTTTATCCCGTGTATTAACAAATACAGCGCCGTTTAGCCATACAAGCAATCCGTCAATTTTCCTGTAATACTCTCCTATGTCGCCCCAGAACCAGTAGCAGTGATCTTTGAGTGCTTCATAGAAAACAGAGATATCCGTACTTCCTACATGTGTACAGGCATAAATCTTAGGTTTGTTTGTGCGTATTCTTTTGTCTCCGATGATCTGATACTTCTTTTTTTGCAGAGCACGATCCATACCTAGCATCGGAATGAAGATTTGGCTATATATTCTTCTTAGTGAGCACTTATCCTTTCCTAAATTCGCCTTCGTTATATTTCAATATCGATTTTCTTTTCTTTGTATAGTTATGTAGTTGTTTCAATGCAAACAGCAGCAACGGTGATGAAACGAATGGAAAAATGACAATTATCACAAATAAATGTGCCAATTTAGGGCTTATACTTTGTAAGCAGAACCATGGATTCAGCAGCCTTCATATGTTAGTTCAAAGATATCTCCACGTATGATATAGAGATCATTTGAATCATGTGCAGGATGTGCCAGATAATCACCGATGTTGCCGTACATATAATGCTCCTGATCCCAGAGAGAATATAGCTTCGTAAAATTATTCAGCTTCACGGCATATATTTCGGTCTTTCCGGATGCCTTGCACCCGCGCAGATATTCCGTGAGGTGTCTGTTTGTTTTTTTATGACCGATCAGTGCAGAAGGTGGATAATAATAAGAAGACACATCTGGTTTTCTGTCACAATCAATATATTTTTTTTCGAATTTATCACGTTTGATGGGATAAACCTCTCCGATTACACCGACCATAAGATAGATGTCTGGATCGGGTGTCACTGTAATATCTCCCTCAAGCATCCGAATGTTTATATTATCTCCGTCAGGCGAGAGTATTGTTGTTGGAACATAGCCCAAAATAAATTCCTTTTTCCGGAAACGTTTTGCATCGGATAAACAACAATGTTCTCTGCCAGCGTAAATGACATCGGGCTTTGTAAAGAAATCACGGATGCGGTCGGCAATAAAAGTCATAATGTCCTTCGGCAGCGAGCTTTGATAGTCAATACAGCCTCCTGCTTTGTTGTCATGTCCGCCGCCTCCGCCATAACCGTAGGTAATAAATGATGCAAGATCCGGCGCCTTGACAGAATCTGTACAAGTGCGGACGGAAATCTTGTACCCAGTATGATATGGACAGCAGACAACGCAGTCTGAAACCATATCTACCTGAATCAGAGTATCGGAGATGATGCCGAGGAGATTCGGGTCGCAGTTGTCTGCGATGGTATATGCGGTTTGCTGATTTGGAAGAGAGGGATCATCTGATACTGCAGAGTTGTCGGGATGCGGGTAGTATTGGCAAGCACTGAGCGCTTTGCCAATGATACCTAGCTCCTCCTCTGTCAGATTTGTATTCATAAGCAGTCGGATGAGCGCTTTGTTATAGTTTGCGGTATCGCGTAGCTCTCGGTCCATTGGCTCACTTATCTCCGAAAGGCCAACCGTGTCCATATATAAGCCGTAATAGAGTGCCGTTGCAATGTTTTGTTCCTCGTTGAGGTCATAGCCTACCTCTTTGAACAGCTCATAGATTACAGCCGCACAGCTTCCGTAATGTTCTTTGATAACTGAATGTTCTGGAACAGTCTTTCCATCCGGAAGTCGGTGGTGGTCGATGACAATGATGTTTTCTGCTGTAAAGCTGCCGACATTTCCTTCTCCGTGAAAGCAGTCAACCGTAATCAGAAGTTGAGGGAGAGCGCCGTTTTCGTTCAGGTTTTTGACATGGCTGATTTGAATGCCAAGCTTGTTCAGCATGATGAGCATATTTGGTTTGCTGATTTTGCGTTCTCCGGCATAAATGAAACGTGGCTTTTTTCCATTTTTTTCCAGATAGCGACAAAGCGCAAATCCGGAAGCGATTGCATCAGCATCGGGATTGTGATGCACCTGAATGACAATATCATCATAGTAAAGCAGATACTTCAGCATCGGTTCGTATTTCATAAGTACCTATACTCCTTTCCATATGCTCGCATCATCAGTGATTCAGTAGTATGGGGATTCAAACTTATTCACCCTCGTGCCTCACTCATATAAGCGTTATAAAGATTTGCGCAGCATTGGTCAAGTTGTTCATACAATTCTCTGACCTTAGGGTCGTCAGAACAGTACAGATACTTCATAGATTTCAGCCGTGTAATCAGTTTCTCATTTTTTCGATAAAAATCTGCCGCTCCCCAAACGTTCCCTGTCAACAGTCTCCGATGCTGTTTTATTTTCGGAATCAACTTTCCGTCCGCTTCAAGTCTTCTGCAACGTTGTTTTGCTGCCTTCAGTTGTCCAATAATATCATCTTCCTGCTTCACAGTCGCAGAATAGAACGATCTGAGCTGTTCCTCCGTATATTCCGTTTTTTCTAAAACATTAGATCTATGCCCAAAAACAGTCGGTTCCATATGTAAAACATAGTCAACGATCTGACGATTTATTGCATCAGTATCCAGCTTCGTAACCGAAAGCCAATAGATAAGCCATGGATCAGATCCGCCTATCAGGATCACGTCATTATTGAGAGCATAATATGCCTGAATACAACGATCTGCTGGATCAGGTGTATAATTGGGTGCACAAGCAGTATCCAGTGTAAGACAATAATATTCCTCAACTTTCATAATAAGCTCCAATCATATTGATTAATTTCTAATGAACAAAATCATTCATTACCTAGCATTACTGCTTCTTTTAATGTGATCCTACCTTTATCGATTGATTCCTGCAGAAGGCCATTATTTTTAGATTTCTCAAGTAGTTCACGATATTCCGCTTTGCTGAGGTTATGAACTGCTGTTTCAGAACCTATGGCACCAGAAGAAGAAACGACGCATTTTGTAATACATAGCAGATTACCTCTTTGGGAAATACCGACCAAAACATCAGAATCCGAATAATCATGACTAATATGCACTGCAAACAGGATACGATATTCTATTGATTTATCATACAGTCGTGTCATCCTATTACTTCCTTTCATTACGATTTAAGCGGATGTCTTTGCTAATTTATGATACTGCTGTCATATCTGTGAGTTCATTTGACGTGCTTGGATCGGTGTGATTTTTTGTGTTTCCCGTCAGCCTTTTTAGAAGGTTCCCATTTCTCAATTAACTCGCGCAGATACGCTTCCGCCTCAGCCTCGCTTGAAAAGTTTTTGAGTAACTTGCGATGTCCTCTGTCGTCATGAAT
>NZ_JAGCFH010000069.1 GCF_017650195.1 Ruminococcus sp.
ATTTTGATGAGTTATCCTTGGTGAGAAATTAATCCCTCTTGAAGCAGCAAGAAGCTCTGTAAAACGGCTTATGCTGTCAAAAGTAAGGTAAGGAGATACGCCAGTCTCGTCCAGTATCTGCATAGCCAGATTTGTATTGACTATAAGTTCGTTTTTTGCTTCGGAGGAGATTTCCATCGCAGCCGATATCTCATTAACGAATGTACTGTAAAAGAAGCTGTTGTCAAATATCTTCTCAGCATGATTATATTCGATAACTCTGACACTGCAAAGCTTTTTCGCTTCTTCTATGAAACCATTTAATTTATCTGAATTATCAACTATAAGTCCCATTTTGAAAAGCTGATATTCTGTACCGTTTTCCTGAGAGCTTATATATGAAATATTGAAGCTATGTGCGCTTATGAGCTCAAGTATTGAAGTAACACTTCCTGGTTCATCTTTCAGACGGAATTCAAGCAGCATTACGCTGCGGTTATCATCGTCACACCGGAGGTAGCCAATAGCTGAAAGCTCTTCGGAAGCTTTTGAAAGCTGCTGAGGAGTTCCCTCTGCATCAATAAACAGCATATGGGAATCCACAGCTTTGTTATAGCTTACTCTCGTAATATTTACACCGAGTGAAGCAAAACATTTGCTTGCCTTTAGAAATGCCCCTATATGATTCGGCATTTTCGTTACGAAAGTCTTGTTCATTATTTTTTGTACTTTGCGTTATCCATTTCACGGATAGCAGCACGGCGTATTTTTCCGCTTCCGACAGTCTTTGGCAGCTCGGGAACGAACTCGATAACTCTCGGATACTTGTAAGGCGCAGTACGCTCCTTGACATAATCCTTGATCTCTCTTACCAGTTCTTCTGATCCTGTCTTATCTTTTGTGAGTACGATAGTAGCCTTTACTACCTGTCCGCGGATCTCGTCCGGAACGCCTGTTACTGCGCATTCAAGCACGTAGGGGAGCTCCATGAGTACGCTTTCGATCTCAAAGGGTCCGATACGGTAGCCCGAGGACTTGATAACGTCATCGACTCTGCCGACGTACCAAAAGTAACCGTCCTCATCCACCCATGCAGTATCGCCTGTGTGGTAGTAGCCTTCGCGCCATGTCTCAGCAGTGTTTTCTTCATCGCCGTAGTAGCAGAGTGCAAGTCCGGGAACGCCGTAGCCAACAGCACTGCTGTCCTTGAGCTTTATACATATCTCGCCTGTTTCACCAACACCTGCAGGAGTACCGTCAGGGAGAAGCACCTGTACGTCATACTGTGGATTTGGCTTGCCCATGCTGCCCGGCTTAGGCTCCATACCAACAACGTTTGCGATCGTAAGAGTTGTCTCGGTCTGACCGAAGCCCTCCATGAGCTTGATGCCTGTTGCTTTGTAGAACTGGTGGAATACTTCAGGGTTGAGTGCTTCACCAGCAATGCAGGCATATTTAAGAGATGAAAGATCGTATTTTGAAAGATCTTCCTTGATGAAGAAACGATACATTGTAGGAGGTGCGCAGAATGATGTTACATTATACTTCTTGAACATAGGAAGGATATCATCTGCGTGGAAACGCTCGAAATCATATACGAATACAGCAACTTCATTCATCCACTGACCGTAAAGCTTGCCCCAGAGAGCCTTGCCCCAGCCTGTATCTGAGATAGTGAAGTGGAGACCGTTAGGGTCGGCATTCTGCCAGTAACGGGCAGTTACATAGTGACCGAGAGGATACTGATAGCTGTGGAGAACGAGTTTCGGATTGCCTGATGTACCCGAGCTGAAGAAGATGAGCATAGGATCGGTGCCGCATGGAGTATCGGCAGTACGCTCAAAATGAGTGCTGTATGCAGGGAGCTCCTCGTTGAAATCGTGCCAGCCCTCACGATGACCGTTTACGAGTATCTTGGTCTTAAGTGAAGGAGAAACAGCGCAAGCCTTATCGACTTCATCTGCAACATCGCCGTCAAATGTACATACGATAGCAGATACCTCCGCAGAATTAAAGCGATACTCCAGATCGTGCTCTTTTAGCATATTGGATGCAGGGATAACAAGTGCGCCAATACGGTGAAGTGCAATTATGGAGAACCAGAACTGATAGTGACGTTTAAGGATAAGCATAACTCTGTCACCCTTTTTAATACCGAGTGACTTGAAATAGTTTGCAGTCTGGCAGGAATATTTCTTTATATCTTTGAAAGTGAACTTTCTCTCATTATGATCTACGTCAACATAGATCATAGCAATTTTATCAGGACATTTTTCTGCCATTGCATCAACGATATCATATGCAAAGTTGAACTTATCCTCATTTACGAATTGAACGCCGCTGAGGATTCCATTCTCATCAGTCTCGCATTTTACAAACTTTTCTGACACAGGATTCAGAAGACCAGCTTTATCAACATTTGTAAGATGATGTTCAGCAATATGTTCACGGAATTCGGTCATTCCTGTTGTACCACGCGGAGCCATAACGAAAGCGTAAATTTCGCAGTCTTCGCCACCAAGAGCGACCTCATCATGTGGCATTGAGCTGTCATAGTATATACAGTCACCTTCGTGGAGTATCTCTGTATGTGAACCAACTGTCATGCGTACAGTACCCTTTAAAACTATATCCATTTCCTGTCCGGCGTGGCTTGCCATATGCAGAGGCTGTGAAAGAGCTTCCTCTGAATATGGGATAACTACATGGAATGGTTCAACGATCTTATTTTTAAATTTTGATGCAAGGCGGTTGTAGGCAAATCCCTTTCTGCGGACGATTGGCAAGCCCTCACCTTTACGGGTAACTGTATAGCCGCTCAGCTCAGGGCTGCTTCCTTCCATGAGGTCAGTGATGTCGACATTAAAGGTGTTAGCACATTTGTAGATGAACGTGAAACTAAAATCCTGTTCACCTGATTCGTATTTTTTGTAGTCCTCAACGGAGTATCCTGTATTTGCAGCCATTTCTTCGACTGAAATACCGAGGTCTTCACGCAGATTTGAAATACGCTCTGCGACCTCTCTGATTTTTACTTCTGCATTCTGTAATTCCGTCATTTTGTTCATAATAATCTCTCCTTTTAAAATTTGATACTGGAAAATGAAACGGTCGCAGAAAAATACTGCCGCTGTCTTTGCCGCGAAAAACAAAAAACTCGTCTCAAAGATAAATACTTTGAGACGAGTATCATGATCTGATTACCCGCGGTACCACTCAAATTGTGCCGCTATTGCGTAACACCACTTCAGACTCCAGCAAGTCCTATTCATTCACGCAGAATCACGGGAACGCTTACTGAAATTTTCGGCATTCCGGCTCAGAAGGGATACATAGTATTGCATATCACCGACTCACACCGACCGTCGGCTCTCTGTAGACATAGGCAATCCTCTGCTTGTCTTCCTCATAGCTTATGTTCTGGATTATATCATAGAAAGATTCGTTTGTCAATACCTTTTTGAAAAATTATTTTTTAATTATTGTGAAACTTTGTTTAATTAAAATACTAAAAGCCTGCTGTCAGAAAGTTGAATTTGTTCTCTAAACTTTATTCTATAGCTGTAATTTGATATTTTGTAAGTTGTTTTGAGGCTTTTCGATCAGGCTACTTTTTAACTTGACAAAACTTCGCCAAATGGTTATAATATTTATGAAATATACATTAGGGTTTAAAATGTATTTCAAAATATGTATTATTTGGAGGTATTTATGTTATTTAAAAAGCTAACCGCATCACTGTTAGTATGCTGTTCTCTTTCAGCTGCTGTTTTCACACCATTCAGAACTAATTTGAATGAACTGACAATTGGCAATTCCATAATGGCTGAAGCTGCTGAAATGCATACACCCACTACCTGCGCACTTATTAGGGACTCCTCTGAGAAAGATCGCATAATATTACAGGGAAAGCAATACTTTTCTCCAAACGGGAAGTATTATGTCATATTTGAAAGCAACGGACATCTTGTTGTATATGATCAGAATGACAATAAAAAGTGGATTTCAGACTCAGAAGATAATTATAATGCATCTTGTACTCTGAAAGAAAACGGAGATCTTGTGATATACAGATCAGACGGCTCAAAAGCGTGGAGCTCCAAAACAGAGAATAACAAAAACGCCTCTCTTTACATCAGTGATGAAGGTGAAATATTTATTTACTCTGATGAGACAGAAGCCTGCACTTTTTCAAGTAGAAACAATCTGGGATACCGTTCGTATTATACTGCCGTTACTGATTTTTCAAAAACCGATATCGTTTTAGAGGAGGGTATCGCTTACTCTTCTCCCAATCAGAAATATTTTGTTGAATTTCAAAGAGACGGAGACCTTGTGGTGTCTGATTACGGGCTTGATATATTGTGGAGATCCGGAACTGCCAATATCGGTAAAAAGTGTGTTATGAAAAGCAATGGACAGCTTGTTATCTACAAGGAAGACGGCTCAGAAGCATGGAGCACCCATGCTGTACAGGATGACATTTCAGGGGACACAGCCCTTTATCTCAGCAATAAAGGTGAGCTTTGCATCTACTCATTATCAAATGGTGAGTTTACATTTTCAAGTCAGGGAATAATCGCAAATTCCGCTGTACGTGATGTAGAGCTGATATGTGAAAAACGTTATTACTCATCGAACATGGAATTTTTCGCAATATTCCAGAATGATGGAAACCTCGTTGTATATGACAAGAATTATAATCCGAGGTGGAACTCCGGAACGCAATATACCGGCAAAAAATGTGTTATGAAATCCAACGGCAATCTTGTGATCTGTAATTCAGTTGGAGAGACTGTTTGGAGCTCAAAATCATTCGAAAATAAAAATTCGGTACTCTATATTTCTGATACCGGCAGGCTTTGTATTTACTCTAATTCAAAAAAGAGATACGCCTACATATCCAATTCCAAGATTTCGATCCCTGATGAAAATATCCGGATATCTGAACGTGAGGCAGGCAAAATTGACTGGACAGAAGGAGCCGAGAATTATTATACAAAGTATAATGCAGGCACAAAATCCACATTTTACTGTACCAGTCTCTCCAAATTCGGTCAGAGCAGCCTTATGCTGAGACAAGTCAGCTTAAGTGCTGAAATATCAGTTTACAATATGTCTGAAGAAGAACTCAGAAAGCATTTCAGCTTTTTTGTTAAGTTTATGTACAATGGCGAAACAGGAAATGAAAGGAATCTGAGAACTGAAACAGATTGCCTGAAAATTGAAAAACCGAATGAAAACAGTGCAAACGGTATGATCACTTACAGGCTTACCGAAAAAAATGTCCCATGTTTTGGCGACAAAGCGAATTTTGGTATCAAAACAGTTGAAACCGATTCACGAATAGATTTTAACATTTCATACTTCCATATCGTCAGCACAGACAGCAGAATGGATAAATATGATGTATACTGCGACAACGGTGAAAACCTACATATTACAATGAAGTATAATTTCTTTTCTGATGATGAAAGGGAAACATGGCTGAGAACAATGAGCCGTCTTGTCAACAGTTTATCTGACATTACGGGAGTCAGAAGAAAAGATATTTATATTTTTGAATATGCTGATGCTTTATGTGATAATCCCTGCAAATATGAAGGCATGATACCGGGCGGTGTATATCCTGCAGTAATGGTACCGTCTGATAAATATGAGGAAACTTGCATGGATGTTCAGAATTCTATATACGTTCATCCGGATTCTATACATCTTCTTTATCTTCATGAATTGTCTCACTGCTACGCTGTAGGCAAAAATTTTGACTCTACCTTTAGCTGTAACCTTGATGACGGTAATACAAACATTCGAGGCATAACAGCTATGCAGAACTGTGAGCAGTTAGGATCTTCTATTCTTTATGCGGATAACGTAACTAAGGAGTCTGAGCTCGGAAATTATACTGTTGCAGCAAGAAATCTGGCTGATACTAAATGCAATGAGACGGTCAATTTCAGGATAATAAATACTTTTGCAAACTATATTGAAAAATATAACGATTATGGCTGGGCATTACTTGAAAAATACTTTGAAGGCGGAGATACTATTTTCAATGCAAATTTGTATTCAAGTGATGTACAAAAAATAATCATTGATAAACTCAAAGGATCTGAAAAAATATCACAGGAGGACAAGTACAAATGTGATGAACTTTGCAGTGATTCATTTAAATTCATGAATACACTTCAATTCTTACAGCAGAATGCCCCCGAGTATACCTATAGAAATGCAAATGACGGAATGATAAATTTCATTGATGATTTTGTAAACTATGATAAGGGTGACCACAAATATGCAGATGCATTTGTAGATTACTTTGAAAGAGTTGAAAAAAATATGCGCAATATATAAGATAAATGGAAAACAGGACATTATCTTGTAAAAAGTGAATGCGTCTCGTAATTTAAATTTTGATTTTTGTGAAAAGAGTTTAAGATTTGTGCAATAAAATATTCAGTAGTATTTAAAAGCTTAGCATAAAATGATATGATATAGACACAGTCAAACAACTTAGAAAAGAGTAACTTGCATTGAGTGTACATAGAGGGTATAGGATATTTCATGCAGTTGATATGTTTATTGCCATCGGTCACTGTTATAGTATGTTTTCCGACTAAATTACAAAGCTGTTGAAGCGATAAAAGTCGAGGTATCATGGGGCTTGAAAATACTTGAGAAGTTTGATATACTGTACAATAGAAAAAATATGCAGAGCCGCTGTGATTATCCACAGCGGCTTTTGTTATGTCCTGAGTTAGTATTCGATGTGCGTGAAGGGTCTTTGCTTAATTTCATTTTGCTGCATATCTAACTTCCGTTTCCCTTACTTTGATTATACAGCTCGGCTACCGATATAAGAAAAACATCAGAGAATCATACTTTACGAACTGCCATTTTTTTCGGTATCGATGTAACGCTCATTCAAAAAAAACAAGTTCTACGTCCTTGTTATACCAAGCAAAGTACTGCTCAAGCATTGCAGATATTGTTGCACTTCAGAAATGGCTGCTTGCTGTTCCTGATATAAAGCTTGAAAACTGGAAAGCAGCTGACCTGTGCGAAGATGATAAACTTGATGTGTTTGATCTTGTTCTTATGAGGCGCTTGATAATAAATGTAACAGCCTAAAAATCGAGGAACGCTGTGTGATATGGCGTTCCTTTTGGTTCACATTATTTGCTTGAAAGTGCAACTCATAAGTGCTATAATGATAAAAAATGCTGAAGGGGGAAGTTAAATGAACTATGAAGAAATTCTACACAGCGGTATGATCTACCATCCTGGCGAGGAAAATCTCGCAAAGGAACAGCTGCGTAGGCTCGATATGCTATTTGAGTATAATGCGCTGAAACCGAGTCAACAGTCAGAGAAGACAGCATTGCTGAAGGAGATGTTTGCGGAGATAGGGGAGAATGTCTATATTGAAACACCGTTCCATTCAAATTTCGGAGGCATGAACGTGCATTTCGGGCATACGATCTATGCTAATTTCAACCTGACGCTCGTGGACGATACGCATATCTATGTCGGCAGCTATACAATGTTCGGTCCAAATGTGACAGTTGCAACAGCATCTCACCCCATTTCTCCTGAACACAGAAAACAGGATTATCAGTACAATAAGCCTGTCCGTATTGGAGAGAACTGCTGGATAGGTGCAGGTGTTATCATTCTTCCTGGAGTTACGATCGGTGACAATACTGTTGTTGGTGCAGGCAGTGTCGTAACAAAGGATATCCCTGCAAATGTGGTCGCTGTCGGAAATCCCTGTCGTGTACTCAGAGAGGTAAACGACGATGACAGGCATCTCATCTCCCACGGCAGACAGATGGAGATTGCAGAACAATGAATAGGAATGAAGATCTTTCGGAGAATTTGAATTATACAACGCCGGAACTGCCAATTCTGACATCGGACGAGCATTTGTCAGAGCTTCCGACTTTCCGTGAGCTGATGCACTGGCACGATGATTACAAGTTCATCCTTGTGACAAAGGGGGGTGGACTTTGATGTAAACGGCGAAATACTGCACATCAAGCAGAATGAGGTGCTTTTTGTCAATTCAGGGAGGCTGCATTTCGGATATTCCGAAAAGAAAGAGGAAGTACTGTTCGAGCTTGTTATCGTATCACCAGAACTAATTCGCAATGAGTTCAATACGGCGGCACTTGATGCTGTCAGCAGTCAAAGCAATCGCCTAGAATCTGCATGGTATGTACGACATTCATTGCAATATAAGTTTCTAATAAAAAACTCTATCACCTTATCAAATTCCGATTTTGATTCATGGAACGTTTTTCTTTGAACCTGTCCTGCTCAGATGTCCATCCTGAATAGCTGCAACTGTTGCCAAAATACTGACGATAGCTCCACTATATTTCAGATCAATGAATGATAGTGTCAGTGGCAGGAGAAACAGGAATAAACCTGTCAATTTATTCATTACAGTATGCAAAGCAACGATCTCTTTTCGGACGACATATCCTGTAATCAGATTAGCCGTCTTGATCATAGCAATTAAAATGATCCATACCACGAGCCAACTTGGTATGTGAATAACCGGAATCAGCTTTATCAGGCAGACGACTACCATAACAAGATCAGCAACAGTATCCAGCTTCGAGCCAAATTTACTGACGGTTCCGGTTTCCCTCGCAACGGTACCGTCAATCATGTCTGTGATTCCTGCAGCAATATAAAGAATGATAAATATATGAGAGAGCGGTTTTAGAAACAGTAACGCAATGCTGAATACGATTCTAAGACTTGTGATAAGATTTGCAAAATATTTTTTCATTGTATATATACATACAGCCTGCCATTATCACATCGCTCAAATATTCCCACCAAGAAAGGCTCGTCAAAAAAGACCGTCAATGTTCCTTCCATGTTCTGTTCACTAAATCAGTAGTACTGATGATATAAGCCATTGCACATTCCTCAGCCTTTTCGGAGTATGTGTGACCGCTTTTTTCTGCAACAGCTCTTGCAAGCCTTGCAAACAGTCTGTG
>NZ_JAGCFH010000070.1 GCF_017650195.1 Ruminococcus sp.
CCTTACTACTATCCCAGACCTGGGCAATTCAGGCTGGGGCGGCAATTCAAACGGCGACATTGCGAAATACAACGAGCTCATAAAAAAGGTTGCCAATGATTACAGCAGCAAAAACGTTATCTACGCCGATATCCACAGCGTTATTGACGGCACGAAAGACCTTGCGGACGGAGTTCATCCCAACGCAGGCGGCTATGAGAAAATGGGCAAATACTGGCTTGAACAGATAGAAGGCTATTTAAAAGGCTCTGATGATCAGCAGCAGACACAGCCAGTTCAGCCTGCAACACAAGGTAACGACAGTCCCGAGTTTATTTACGGAGACCTCGACGGAGATAAGATGATAACTTCCTTTGATGCAGTTATCATGCGAAAGGGACTCATAAATGACTTCAAGGACAACAACATAAAGAAAGCCGCTGATATAGATCAGAATGGCATGGTAGAGGTAACTGACCTCGTCCAGCTCCAGGGCTTTATAATTGGTAGGATAAAAGAGTTCACTATTGTTGAAAAGCCTGTCACAGAAAAGCCTGTTTTTGAAAAGAGCTACAACTTCCCTGCTGTAAATCAACTAAAGAGCTCAAAGGATATTCCTGATCCGTTTATATTCATGGACGGCTCAAAGGTAGAGTCCGTCGATGACTGGTGGAAGCGTCAGAGCGAAATAAGCTGTATGTATGAATACTATATGTATGGCAAGTGGATAGACGGCTCTGATGACGAAACTACTTACAGCATAAACGGCAATAGCATGACTATCAACGTTAAGCGCAAGAGTACAGGCAAGACAGCTTCATTCAAGGCAGTTATAAATCTTCCTAAGAATGTTCGCCATGAAGGCGGAGCTCCTGTTATTCTTGGTATGCACAAGGGTATTTCTGAAAGCACAGCAACTTCAAATGGCTATGCAGTGATCACATACGATAGTGACGGAATGTTCAGCGCCCCGGGAACTGCACAGGACAACAACCAGCATAAGGGTGCTTTCTATGATCTCTATCCTTATGGAAGGAACTGGGACGAGCAGACTGGTGATCTTATGGCATGGTCATGGGGAATCGGCAGGATACTCGACGCTCTTTACAATGGAGCCGCAAAGGAACTGAACATCAATCCTGACAGCTCTATCGTTACAGGTGTTTCAAGATACGGTAAAGCCGCTGCTGTATGCGGAGCATTTGATACACGTATCAAGATGTGTGCTCCTTCATGCTCTGGTGCAGGCGGTCTTGCACTGTATCGCTACAGCTCAGTTGGAAAGACCTATGACTTCTCCAGCAAGGGCGGATCTTCATCGTATACATATAAGGAAAATGAGCCTCTCGGAAGCTTACAGGCTTCGGGCGAGCAGGGCTGGTTCAACGGAAGATTCATGGAGTTCAGAAACGCCGAACAGTTCCCAATGGATCAGCATATGCTGGGATCTCTCTGCTGTGATCCTAACAGATATCTGTTTATAATCGGCTCGTGCGAGAGCGAAGACTGGGTAAATGCTCCGTCAGTATGGATGGCTTACCTCGGTATGAAGCACGTATGGGATTATGTAGGACTCAGTGATCATCTTGCTATAAATATCCATAAATCAGGTCACGCAGTCATAGCAGAGGACGTTGAGAAAATGGTACAGTATTTCGACTATCATGTATACGGAATACAGCCGAAAATGAACCTTGAAGAGCTTCAGACCTCTGTATTTGCTCTTCCAAAGAATAAAGACTCATTCGCAGATACATTTGCTTCAAAGTGGCTTTACTGATCCATACACATCAATAGCTGATGTTATAATTCTTTTCCGATGTTGATCTGTGCGGCGCATCTGCACATAGCACTGCACAGATTGATATAATTTCTAATATAAATTGTAAGGGACAAATCAGAACAGAAAACGTATCTGAACATTACAACAAGGCAGTCCGTTGGACTGCCTTGTTCTATATATATATTCTTCCATAAAAGGTATTGACACATTGCAGAAATTATGATAATCTGTTATTACTGAATTGCTGTGTAACAGAAAATGTATATTATAATAATAACGGAAAGGTATACTGCGTTTTCTAGTTCTTTATTTGTTCATTATTATCTCAAAAAAGCATGAAATAACACGATAATTCAAAACGCAAATAATTGCCTTAAATGACGATATATCCACGTTTTTTGAATATTTATAAAAAGTACAAAAACTCATTGAGTATGTTCAATTCCCGTACGAGTCACTGCACATAAGGGGGACTGAGTTTTTTTACAGCCCCTATCATTTTATTTCTCTCTTGTAAGGTAAATATCATCAAGAGTACATCTGCCCATGCAAAGCTCAAGCATATCTATCTCACGATATGTTGACAGATTGTTCTCACGAAGAATATCCGCTATATTCTGCCTGTCCTTGGGAATTATACGCTCACTTACCCAAAGTGATGAAAGCTCTGAGTCAAGCTCCATTCTGCCGTTTGTCATAAATCTGTGTATCATTGCAGGCGGCTTGTCCTTTTTCATTTCATCGGACGGACAGCGGAACTTTATACGGAATTTTGCTGTTTTATCGCTATAATAAAGCGTTCCCCAGATATAATCTTTGCCTTTTCTGGTGCTTTTTATTGTATATTCTCTCACAGTATGATACCTCCGTTCAGCAGTTTTTCATATCTGTAATTAATTGCAGCTTTTATTATTTGCTGATGCTCCTCTGATATGACGTCGCCAAGACCATAGAACATCTTCTTATAAACCTCAGTGGTTAGACGTGGAAGCTTATGTTTTTTGCTGACATTTTTCAAGTTGCTTTCCAGATGAATACTTCCTACAAAATTATTGACTGTAATATCGCTCTTGTAATCCCAATTCTGCATAAGCTTCACATTATTGCCATATTCATACGTCAGAGCACGTCCATTATCAAATATTGGGGAGGGAATAATATTATTATCGTTATCATACAATAATTCGATGTTATGTCCATGCCTGTCAACGTTCATAATAAGGTAGTCGAAGATGAAAACATAGTCAAGATACTCCTGCAAACCTATCCTACGACAATAATCAAGAGCACTTTCTGTCTTTGAAAGCCTGTTGGTGAGATAGTCGGTAATGAGTGGGATAGCGGTATATCCGCTTTTAACATAATTATGGCTTCTTGCAACAAAAGTGGTATACTTTTTACCGTCTATGCTGATTTTAGACATATCTCCCATATATTTTAAAACAGGAAATCCAAGAAATAGTCCTAAACGGCTTACAATTACCTCTATTGCCGTTTCACAGCCAGAAAAACGTCCCTGTTTGAAATCAGGAAGTTTATAATAAATCTTTTTGCTTCCCAATCCATATTCAGCTTTCAGATATGTTCCACCCGAAGAAGAACTGCTATAGCTCCATTTCAGGAATGTCAGATCTTTCACGCTCTCACCTCCACAGCCTTATTATACCTTATTTTGATTAGAATTGCAATATTTATATTAATATTCTTTTATAACAGGAGTATGACCATATAGGTGTCCTTCGTTTGTCCTTTACATGTCCCCAAAAGTTACTATAAAGGACAAGATTTTATTTTAAATAGATATAATTAAAAAACGTAATATCGGCAAAAGCTCAACATTACAAGACATTAGTAAAGCTGAGAAATTTAATTCAATTCCCGTACGGGTCACTTCTGTTAGAGCTCGGAAACAGCGAAATATCGCGGTTTCCGAGTTTCTTTTTTCTGCCCATTTTGGTGCTTGTCCGCTATTTGTCC
>NZ_JAGCFH010000071.1 GCF_017650195.1 Ruminococcus sp.
ACGTGCAAGGAAGTTCTCAATGTTGCTCCATGAGCAGGTGAAAGAACCTGCGCTGGGGTTCATTGATGCCTGACCCTGACCGTTCTGATTCCACATCTCGTAGTCGTAACCGCCGATGTTTCCTCTTGTCTGCTGGTCAGCAGCAAGAGCTGTAACGGGAAGACTCGATGCGATCATCATTGCTGAGACAGTGCCTCCGACAATCTTTTTGAAAGTTCTCATCTTCAAATTAAATCACTCCTCATTATAAAATTTAATGAAATCCTTTTTCTCTTTTTCTATGCATTATACGGTCTATCCCGGTTTTCACCCAATTCTTTTTCTCACTTCATTTCCGTTAGTTGAAAATGAAATAAAATACCTCCACATCACGGAATAAACTGTACATTATATATGCAAGTATAATATACATCAATTATTCCACTTTGTAAATAGTTCTTTAACAATTGCGCAATAAACGCCCAGTCGGAAGCAATAAATGGTCAGGTTTTTGCCGTTTTTAAGCCTTTAATCAAATATATTTCTATTATGAGTTTACCTTTTAAACGCATAAAGTAAATATACTTCTCTTATTTTGATTTATATTTTAAGAGTATAACAAGTGCAAAATGCACCGCCTCTGCTGCTGTGCAGAGGCGGTATCGGTAATATTTTTAATTCATCAATCAAGATATTTTTCCTCAAATTCCTCAAGAGGCATAGGCTTCGCAAAATAATAGCCCTGAAACATCTCGCAACCCATTTCTCTGAGCATCCTGTACTGATCCTCTGTCTCAACACCTTCTGTAAGAGCGGCTATACCGAGGTCCTCAGAGAGATTGATGATGTTCTGAAGTATTGTCCTTGCCTTTTCGTCGTCCCTGGACTTGCTTAAGAACTTCATATCTATTTTCAACACGTCCACAGGCATATCCTTAAGCATATTCAGCGAAGAATAACCACTTCCAAAGTCGTCCATTTCCACGGCGTAACCCTCTTCCCTAAATTTGTTCAGAGTCTTCATACGCAACTCCGCTTCTGTCATCATAACGGTCTCGGTGATTTCTATTCGCAGTCGCGCTGGTTCTATGCTGTACTCCTCAGTCAGCCGCCTTATTTCTTCCACAACGTCTATAAAGTAAAAGTCCTTCGGCGATATATTGACAGATATGAAAAGCCTTTCGTTCTTTTTGCCCCATTCCGATAGTATCTCGCAGGCACAGCGCCACATATACTTATCAACCTCAACTATCATGCCGTTTTTCTCAAAGACCGGTATGAAGGAACCTGGCGCCAGGAAACCGTCTGACGGGTGTATCCACCTCGCAAGGGCTTCGGCTCCAATCACGGTGCCTTCCTTGTCAACAATAGGCTGTAAATAGGGCAACACCTGCCTTTTGCTGATAGCATCTGTAAGCTGAGTTGAAATATGCTGATCCCACAGAACCTTTCTGCGTATCTCGTCGTTATAGTAGGCGATATGAGTCTGATACTCGTCTTTTATCGTGGATAGGGCCAGATTTGCCCTGTCAAACATTAGTGATATCTCTATTTCTCTCTCAACGAGCTTGTATACTCCGAGATGTATAAGGATATGATAGCCCACAGAGCCGTTATCCACAAGGAAATGCGAAAGCTTTTCCTCTATTATTTCCGGCTCGAACTCCTCAACCGGTATGCACACGCCGAAGGAAGCTCCCACAAGGCGTCCATATACACATTCGTCGGACATCCACGACTTTATCCAATCAGCGATGCATTGAAGAGCGCTGTCGCCGAATTCGCTGCTGAAAATGTCGTTTACTATCTTGAAGTTCCGCACGTCTATGTATACAATATAATATTCTGTATCCTGGCGAGCCATTATAACCTCGTGGATACGCTCGTAAAGGTACTCTCTCGTATAAAGTCCAGTAAGGCTGTCATGAGTGGCGTTGAACATCTTGCGCTTGAGCTTCTGCTGCTCCTCAGTATAGTCGCGTATGCTCACAAATGAACCTGCTAGGCGCTTTTTCTCGTCGAGGAGGGAATGCTTTTCCAGCACGTAATACTTTATATCATCGCCTGCGCCGATAATGTATCTTGATATGAACTCGTCTTGAGACTGGTATTTGTCACCAAATCTTTCAAAAAGATTATCAGGAACGGTCTCAAACTCCCCTTCTTTTATGCCGGCGAGCTCCGTTCCGGTGGAATTTGCCCATATACAGCGTCCGCTCGCCTCAAAGAAGAACAGTGCCTCTGTCATTTCTGATGCTATATTCGCAAGCATACGATCAAGAAGCTTTAGCGGTCTGTAGTAAAGCGAGAAGTAGAATACTAGCAATCCGATGCCTCCGAAGCCCACCATTGACCTGTCTATCGGAGTCCGGGAGAATATATAGAATCCTTGCCAAAGTGCAAGAGCTATCATGGTTATCATGATAACATAATAGCGCTCAGAGTAAAATCGAGAGGTTTTTACTGATTTCACGAGGAAGATTATTATAACTACCGCAAGAAGACTGTAATCCAGCACTCTGTGCAGGGTCTGTCCGAAATACGGCACGAGCCTGTAGTACGGGAAACCGTCCACCGTTACCGCTTCATTGTCGAAAGCCTGCCCGAACACGGGATTTAAGAGGTACTGCACGATATCAGCTCCCAACAGCAGGTATACCAATGCCTTGATTGCGCCGTTTTTCCACTTTATCTCACAGTATTCAAAAGTGAACCTCAGCAATGCAAAAATAACCAGATCCATTCCTATGAAATATATATAATCTCCGACAAGTGAAAGCTCCTTAGCACCAGAGCTGACGATAATAAGATTTCCTATGACAGGTGGTATAAGCGAGCCAACAAGAAGCGCCACCGAATTGCTGTTCGACTTTCTTGAACGGTATGCTATAACGGAACAACTCCCGAGGGCAAGTATCAGTACTACAAAAATAACTGAAAAGGTATCTCTCATCTATCTCACCACACTTTATTATGACATAAGCAGGAAATATATCTTTCACTACATTATAGCATATTTCACATATTATTTCAACGTTCTGCGATTATATTTACAATATTTTTACTTTTTTGTTCAATTTTTGCGACGATGCACACTATTCGCTGTCAACTCTTTATTTAAAAAAAATAAATGGCGCACTTAAGTGGGAAAGTCAGAGCCCCACCGAGTGCGCCTATTATTGTATCAGTTCTGTGCTACAAGGAGCTTCCTAAGCTCCACCTCGTCAAATACATCAACACTCCCGTCGCCGTTGAGGTCAAACTGCTCCGCAGCTTCCTTACTGCTGAAAGGTGAATCACCAAGCAGCATCTTTCTTAGCCTTACAAGCTGTGCCACCTTGTAAACCTTCGCTGGTTTCGTGCCGTCAGGCTCAGTTCCGCCAATAAGCTTTCCGTCCGCGTATACACAAACATTCTCGCATCGCTGTGCAAATTCAACTCCGCTGACGATATTATCGTAATCCTCACCCTTCTCGGTAAGGTCTATCATGCCTTTCTTGCTCCAGTCGTTAGAGGAGTCCCACTTCTCACCGTAGTAATTACCGATTATAAGCTGATACTTCTTGTTGGAGTTAGCGATAGCATAGTCCGGCCACGATATCTCGATATAGTATATGTCATCCTTATACTGCTTTGGCTGTGAAAGAACAGCGGACTTGTCAGCGACCTCAGTCTCTACCTGATCGTATGTCTTCTGAAGCACGAAGCTGCCGGGAATAGTCTTGTTCTCGAATTCCTCTATGCTGAAATAGTAGCGTATGGATATGTCGTCATGGGGTTCAAGAGAATCAGTATTCACAAAGAATGTGAGCTTTGTAACGCCTGATCCTGTCTTTTCGGGAGCGTCGGAGCAGTAGCCTGCCGCCCAGAAGTCATCACCTGAGAAAAGCTCCGTATCATCCACCTTTTCGGCAGGAGGGAAATTCTCCTCCGGCTTCATGGTCTTGTCGCCCTTGTAGAGGTAAAGTCCTGCCGCTGCGCCTACTATAGCCGCATTATAGTCGATAGTCACTTCGTTGTATACCCAGTCGCTGGTAACGTCGTTATGCTCGTCATTTTCATCAGGTCCTCCTGCAAGAGCTCCGTAAAGAACGTGCTTGTGCTCTGCAGGATCCTCAGCCATAGTAAGTCCGGAAGCAGCACGGTGGTGCGGATACTTTACGGAATTCTCACCGTATCCAACAACATAGCTCCTACCGATTGGATTGTCGCCAATAATATATTCCATTTGTCCGAGGGACCACTTAGTAAAGGTGTAGTCCTCGTTCTTTTCATTGTATCTGTCCTTGCCCTTCTGGTACTTATCGTATACCAGAGCCGTGAACTGGACAGCGGTATTGTACCTTGCGCTTCCCCATGTGTCAAGGTGGAAATATCCAGCTGGAGTGAGTTTCTTGTTCATTACAGTATTCAGCGCCTTTGCTTCCATTTCCCAGAAATCAAGGACTTCATACTGTCCCCTGCCTATAGCCACCCGAGTCTCCTCGCATACCTCAGGGTATATATCTTGTATACGTCCGAAGATGATACCCACGCCGTTCCACATATCGTTCCAGCAGAGAACATAACCCGGAGGCGCATAGTAGTCGATATACTTCTCGCAGGCTTCAAGATAGTCATGGTCACGGGTTATAAGGTAGAGCCAGCCTGCCGCAAAACAGAAGTCATCTTCCCACTTGCTGGAGGTGTAGAAGCTCATTGGTCCCTCGCCAGGAGGTCCCACTGCCTTTTCATTCTTATTAGCAAAGTCAAATAAAGCCTTTGCGTAGTCCAGGCACTTCTCCGCGTATTTAGGATCGGTGTCCTTGAAGTTATAATAGTTAATTGCAAGAGCTGCGGCGCTCTCGGAAACATCGTCGGTGGTTGGGAGCTCGGATGTAGCAAAGAACGCAGGACGTCCCATTGCATCTATCTCTGGGGACTGCCAGTAAGAGTGGTCAACGCTTCCATCGCCTACCTGATAGCAGAATGCGATAACATCTCCGTTCTCATCGCGAAAGGTGCTGCGCATGAAGTAGTCACAGAAATAGCGGCAAATAGTTTCCACATGAGCGTCCTGTCCTGTCTCGGTGTAGGCATCGCGGAACTCATAGTAACCCCACGATACCACGGAAGCGGCATAAGCCTCTGGAAGTCCGAACTTCACATGGTCGCCGGCGTCGTGGAAGCCACCCGATACATCTATATACCCGTCTCCGTCAGGATCGAGTATATCCTTGTACTTTGACATGAATGACTCCGACATATTAGTTCCCGAATGTCCGTCGTCAATGGGGTGCATAGGTACCTTGGCGTCGTAGACATGGCAGTCGCCGCGCCATGAAAGTCGGTTGTTCTCCGAAACTCCCGTACCGCACATATTTGCATCGTAAAAATACAGCGTATACTGCAATAGCTTTGCCCAGTTGTTCTCGGTCTCGTAATAGTCCGCAACATCGGGCGTAGCCGCCGCATTTGCAGGCATAGCCGACGACACAGCCGTGAAAGCAGTCACCGCAGCCGCAGCAATAGACGATAAACGTCTGATGATTTTCATAAGCTCATTCCTTTCACAAAAATAATCTGTCAACTACATTTTAACCCATATCTTTCAAAAAGTCAACGATTCTTTTATATAAGCCTTTGCGGAACCAAGAATTCAGGCTAAAGACTGATACTTGACACATACCTCGGTTTGGTTTATAATATAAAATATATTATTTATGACAAGGGGGAATTCCGATTGCAGGAACTCAAAAGCAAAATATCCAACCTTGCAGAGCTGATAACCTCAGAAAAAGCATTCTGCAAGCTGTTAATATTCATTATGCTCGCACTGCCCATATCTGAGCTGTTCGACGAAAGGCACTATCTCGCCTTCAATAGTCAACCGACACTTGTCGAAATGGTCGGTCTGGCAACTTTTTTCTGTATAGCAGTCCACTTTCTTAAACACAAGGACATAAAATACTACGCCTCGGACCTGATATTTCTGCTTCTTCTAGTATTCATGGCGTTGTCGGCGGCATTCACCCTTGACAGAGAAGCCACTTTTTTCGGCTTCAATTACGATGAATGGACAACAAATTTCGTCGGATATTTCAGCTTTATGATGGCAGGCTCAATGATAACTGACAAAAAGCTGAAAAAAGAGATACTTCGGGCTTTCATACTCGTTATACTGATACAGGTCACCGTCGCCTTCCTGCAAACCTTCGGTTTGAACATAGATATGTGCTTCTATGATACCGAGGAAATACGCGAGAAAAAAATGTGCTACGGCCTTCTCCAGCATTCAAATTGGTACGGTGGACTAAGCGTGCTTATGTTCGCCTGCACCTCTGGCATTTTCCTCTTTACCGAGAATAAGCTCGCCAGGAACTCTTCCTTTGTGCTATCGCTGGTATGCTTCTATACCCTGCTCTGCACCGAGGCAAGACTTGCTCTTGTTGGCGTGTTCGGCTTCATATTTTTCCTTATTGTATCCATTATCGTAATGAAACTGAATGGATACAACAAGAAGAAGCTCAGCAGCATAATCAAGCGCGCCGGCATACTCGGTGCATCTGCTGCTGCGATAGCCGCGTTCACTATACTCGTACTAGGAAGACTCAAATGGAAGATTGAACGTTCAGCAAATGAAATAAGCGCCTTCAAGAGCGGTAATACCGGCACCTTTGGCACTAACCGCGGAACGATCTGGAAGGCAGGTCTCAAGACCGTACCTGATCACTGGCTCTTTGGAATAGGCGTAGACAATTACAGACACGCCTTCTATCTTGACCCGAACTACAAAAAAGGTATGTTCACCCAGGGAAAGGGGCATAATGAGTACATACACTACCTTGTTACCCAAGGCGTCCCGCAGCTAATAAATTATCTTTCTCTCCTTGTGCTTGCAGCAGTAACCGCAACAAGAACAGTCATCAAGACCGACGATGATGAGGAACGTTTCATTAACTGGACTCTTCTCGGAATGTTCTTCGGCTATGCGGCTCAGGCTTTCTTCAACAGCAGCGTTGTAAACGTTGTCCCATACTTCTGGATAACAGTTGGTCTCTGTCTATCCAAAAAGAACCAGCGTCCATTCGGCTACAGGAAGGAACGCAGGAAGGCTGCCGCTGAAAAGAAATGATAAAGCCGAAAGATCATAGTATATAATGCATTAAATGAACTGTAAAAAAACAGCCCTACAAATCAACACAGTTGCCTCTTCAAATATAATATGAAGGGGCAACTGCTTTTTTCATGTTAATTATTGAAAGCTTCTCAAATCTCCCATAAACAGGGTATAACGAACAAGCACGAAAAAAACTTTTTTCGTGCTGATGCATATCCGTATTCCATAAATGCAAACAGTATTATTCTTAAAAGAGTTTCCGGATCAAATGGTGGGCGACTTGTCCTGCAGTCCTTCTCTGCAAGATATTTTTTAGGTCAATATGATCTAAAACTTCAAAAAAGAATACACTGGGTCGTTTATATCTATAATTCTTTGGTAATCTACTGGTAATTTCAGTTGAATTGGTTTATTATAATTCACAGTGGTATTCATTTGTGGTAATTTGATTATATCACTAAAAACAGCTGCACGATTTGTGCAGCTCGTTTTTTTGCTATAAATTTGGGGCCTCTTTACGAGGCCCCGTGTTGGGGACTTATTTTTTTGCCCCATTTTGGCTTGAATTACAAAAGCTTAGTTTTCAAATCTGTAATTAGAATTGCTTAAGTATTTCTGGAACATATCGACATCAGCATAGCTTAAATATCCGTCATCGTTGATGTCAAACGGATAAGCAGAATAGTTCCTGCCTACGCCGCCAATTGCAACATTCATAATCTCAAAATAACACAATTTATATGATTCCTTAAAATCTTTTGTCCTATCGCTGATTCCTCTGAAAAGGATCTGGAAATCATCTGTGTCTATATCCTTGTCTAAGTCAAGATCTCCAACAAGGAATGTAGGACCTGCTGCAACAATGTCGTTTACCGGATTGCCGTAAGAATCGTATGCGTAATTTGTAGTACTCATCTCTTTATAGTCATAAGGAGTATCGCAGTACATGTGTACAGATACCAAACCGCCTACAATATTATGATCTGTAGGATAGAAGTTACCGCCTCCGTTATAGCAACCGGGAGCTCCACCGCCTCCGGGTGTAAGTTTTCCTTCTCCTATCTGATGTGCGGCAGGAGCGCTTGTGTTAGCGGTTCTGCAAGCAACACCAAATACAAAAGTTGCGATATCATGGGGATTTTCTTCATGGCCATTGTATTCAGAAATTGCAAAAGTCTTTCTGAATGTGTAGCGTGCATTTGCACTAGCGGTTGCATTAGCTGTTAATGAATTAGCTACAGGGAGAGCGCACATAACTGCAGCTGCGAGTGAAGCAGTGATTTTTCTAAAAGTTTTTTTCATTTTGTGATCAATTCCTTTTCTGGATTATTTTTGAGTTGTCGACGACTCTGTATTTAATTATACCAAAGACTGCTGAAAAAAGAGCATATGTTGCACAGAGTTAACGTCACTTAAAGTGTAAATATTTTTCCTAATATTTTGGCAATTACGTCAATTGACATAATATTTTTTGTAATATAAAACAAAAACATGTGTTAAGACCGCGTTAAATAAGTTGCTATTAAACATATATTTTCAACAAATCAGTTCATATGATTTCGATATAACCTGAAAAATTTTATTGACATTCCCACGACCTTTTCCAAGGAGCATTAGACTGTCGTTCTTATTAGCAGAATAAAAGCCAATCCGAACAAAAATGTATGATTTTTACCATAACATGTAATATGAAGTATTTTTATTCCCTTTACTAAGATGTATTGAAGCTACTCTGCTCTGCCTCAACAGTCTGGCATTCACGTGTTAAGAAGAAGCAATTACTCAGACAACTCATACACAGATGTAAACGTAAGTCTGAGATACAGTGATATTGTCCACACTGTGCAGCTCAGGAAGAAGATAATGTAAACTGTAGTCTGACATATTTTGGCGAAACTTCTCACCTGAACAACAGAAATGAACCGCCTGCCTTCTTAGGTTGATTCCGCAAGATGTTCAGTAATACTGATCAACGGCAAGATTTATTAAAGAAGCGACAGTCACTCGGCGCTTAATTTTCTGTATAGCTTTTTATATAGTTTCAGCTGCACTATACTTCTGCTTATTCATTACAGAGTATCCGCTCACTGAAACTTCTTACCTGCGCTTCTGGCAGCGGCTACACTTTCGCCTACCTTTCTATAGCATTTTGCTACTGTATCATATATAACAAGTCCCACCTTGCTGTAATCCACCTTGCCGTCTGTAAGTACATTCTCGTCAGCCTTAAGACCGACTATCTCGGCAATCACTCTGGTCTCTCCGAACTCCTCCTGTATATCTATCACCCTGCACTCAATAGTTACAGGAAGCTGGTCGATGACAGGTGCGTTGATCTTGTCTGACTTTGTAACAGTAAATCCACACTTTTCCAGCTTGTTCTCCTCATCGTTTCCAGATACTATTCCCACAAAGTCACAGGCAGTGATCTGCTCTTCCGTAGCATAAGCAACTGTAAATTCCTTATTAAGCCTGATATTTGCCGTAGTTTTATGTGAAGCTGAAAGGCTGATAGATATCTGGCCCATTCCTACCTGACCGCCCCATGCTACATTCATGGCATTGGGGATACCATTTGCATTATATGAGCCGATAATAAGCACTGGAAGCGGTGCAAAAAAACCTTTTTCGAATGATCGTTTCATAGTATATTACCTCCAAGCAAGTATATTGTTATATCTTAATTATATATCATATAACCTGAAAAAGCAACAAAAGAAGTAATTCTGACACCATGAATATATTCATAAAAAGTTTACGATTTCAGCCGCACATCACGACTTACTTATCCGTTAATATATTAGGATATTTATTCCCAAATATCATTTTTCTTTTAGTTTTACAGAAATATCATTAATTATAGCAGCAGATAATGCTGCAAAGATTCAAGAATGGCAGGTGATTTCTATGAAACACACAAGACTTGCAGCAGCATTGGTTGCCGTTTTTACAGCAGTCATGTCGCTCACAAGCAATGTAAATGTGACTGGTCCATGTACTGCATGTGCAGAAGGTTCCACAATTACGGATTCTGTTGATTGGATACCCAAAAGCTTCGATACCGCACTGGAATTCAGGAATACTTACGGTGCTGTACATATTGAAGACGGCATTCTCTGTGTTGTTTTTCAAAGAGAATACGAACCTCTCGATACTAAAAATTTAATTCAATTTGAACGTTATAATTTCAGCCTTCCGGGTTATAACAGCACGGTCTCTGGATATGATATGAGAAGCTATACTCATTCTGATAATCCTGTAAAAGGTGAAAAGGAATTATATGTAATCGCACTGTCTAAGTTCTCAAAGGGTGAATTTTCTGTTGAAATGGAAGACAGAAATTTCGATTCATCAGTTCCTGATCAGCGATATTCGTTTTCAGTAGATGATAAATGCAACATCATTGAAACAGATATCTACAGCTGGCTTCCTGACTGTGAAAAGGAATACTGGGAGTATGCAGAAAAAAACGGTCATTTATCCGTAAAGGATAATTATGTTGTTTTCTGTCTTTCTAATGAAGTAGGTACAGGTTATGGCTGGACTTTGAGAGACGAGGCAAAAGAATGCTTTGAGCTTGGAACAGTAAGCGACTGCACGCCAATGTCTGCAGCTTCTCTTGACGGTGGACAGATCAACACTATCTATGCTTACAAGGCTGTCAAGGATGGATATGACAAGATCTCCTATAATTTTGGAGCAGGTTATGCTAGCGTCGAAGAAGACAACAAAACTCTTACCGCCGATTGTGTAGTTATAAACAACGCACAAAACATACTGCTTTCGGGAGATATGAAAGTAACCCTTGTTGACCGTGACACGGAAGAGATCCTTACAATTTCAGATGGAACAATTCCAAGAATTTGGACAAATATAAGCCAAAGCACACCAGAAGGCGAGATTTACTGTAATATGCAGCCCATCGGTTTCAGAACCAACCCTGCCATTGTACGTTTAGGCAACTTCTTTGACGGGTACAACTTCTCATTTGGCTTAGATTCTGATGATCTTCCTGTGGGATATTCTCTGCCCGATTCAGAAGATAAC
>NZ_JAGCFH010000072.1 GCF_017650195.1 Ruminococcus sp.
GATTTTGAAATCATCAAGAAGTCTCAGATGAATCATATTTTAAAACTTTCCAAGGAACGAAAAAACATTACGTCAAAATCTTCAAGTTGAAGAAAAAATCAAGCGCCTTCCTTTCAACGTATCTACGTTGTTTGGAAGGCGCTTTGTCTTCTTTAACTTCTGAATTTGGGATTATATCATAGATAAACAGCTTTGTCAATAATCATGATGCAGTAGTTCTTTTTGAGGATAACGTAGACAACAATTAGTTGACCAAAGTGTAGTGCATTCATCTTTTTGTGCAATATGTTAAGGCCTTAATGCCATTTTTTTGATGTTCATATAAAAATATATTATCATAAACACCGCCCGAACCTAATGGAAGTTCGGGCGAATCACTTATTTTTCTTTTTCGTTATCAGTTATGACACTGTCATCAGAAAATGTTCGGGGATCAAATATCACTCTCCCTGTTTCTGTACTAATGGAATACATATCACTGTCAAACACCTTTTTGATAAAGCTACTGGAACTCTTTAATATCATAACTATCATTTTTTTTATATTTCTATGGCACATATTTTTTAGGAGATTATTCAAAACGCAGTTTCTTCAACATCGTCCAGCTTTCTACATCCGCTCTGTACAAATGAGCACTGAGCGGAAAATGTGCTGTATGGAATTCTTACTTGTTACCATTTGTACAGCTCCTTTCCTGTTGGGTATGTATATATTATAACCTGTATTCTTTATTCTGTCCAATCCTGATTATCGATCGTCCGTTATAAAAACAGGCTATATTACTTTCATTTCTTTATAATATCATTAAGCTGCGAAACCAACTTTTCTGTATCAAGTCCGTGTACGTCCGCTACATTACTAACAGTTTCAACTCCAGATGAGGGGCATCCGAGACAATGCAGACCTATGCTGAAAAGCAGTTCGGCTGTTTCGGGATGAAACAACACAAGGTCACCGATAAGCGTTTGCGGAGTTACTGTTTCAACTCTGTCAATATCAATTTTCAAAACGTATCACCTCAGATATGATAGTTGTCTTCAAGTGCGTCAAGCAGACCATATTCAAGGAGGATTTCTTCAAGTCGTTCCTGTGTAAGCGGTTTCGGGATCACGAACTGTGTGTTCTCCTCAATCTTTCTTGCAAGTTCACGGTACTCGTCAGCCTGATGTGCATCTGGTTTATGGTCGATAACTGTTTTCTTGTGAATCTCAGCTCTCTGCACCTCATTGTCACGGGGAACAAAATGAATAAGCTGAGTGCCCAGTTCCTTTGCAAATGCGGCAACAAGTTCACGCTCACGGTCAACATTACGGCTGTTGCAAATGATACCGCCAAGGCGTACACCGCCCTGTTTGGCGTATCTTGCAATACCTTTTGAGATGTTATTTGCAGCATAGAGAGCCATCATTTCACCACTTGCGACGATGTAAATCTCCTTTGCTTTGCCCTCACGGATAGGCATTGCAAAGCCGCCGCACACAACGTCACCGAGAACGTCATAGAATACATAATCGAGGTCATCAGTGTATGCACCAAGTCTTTCAAGAAGTCCTATCGAAGTAATGATACCGCGTCCTGCACAGCCTACACCAGGCTCAGGACCGCCTGATTCAACGCAGCGAGTACCGCCATAGCCTTCCTTGAGGATATCTTCAAGTTCAATGTCCTCACCGCTTTCACGAAGAGTATCAAGAACTGTTCTCTGTGCAAGTCCGCCGAGAAGAAGTCTTGTTGAGTCCGCTTTCGGGTCACATCCTACGACCATTACTTTGTTGCCGCGTTCAACAAGTCCTGCTGTGAGATTCTGGGTTGTGGTGGATTTTCCGATACCGCCTTTTCCGTATATTGCGATCTGTCTGATTTCTTTAGCCATTTTTGATTTATTCCTTTCATTCTTGTATTTTCAAAATCTTTACGTTAGCCATCGATAAAAGCTAACAGCTTTTTATTGAGGATAAACTGCATCGCTGCAAGCAGAGAAATAACGCAGCGATGCAGTGCAGGATAAAGCTCCTGTGGGCATGAAAACGTCATCCGTGCGAGAATGTATCCTTATGTGCGATACGCTTTAAATAGATTTGATCGCCGTAGTCCTTTTCACCGGGAACACCTATTGCATCCGCACGGCATCTTTGACAATGCCTGAATACATCAATATATTTTGCAGCCTTAGCCCTGACGCTCTCGATCTGAGCACAGGTCGGCTCGGGATAGTCTTTCAGTTCATTCTGAGGGATAAGAGGAATAATATTGTAAATCGACGCTCCTGCCGCTTTTACAGTCTTCGCTATCTCCTCGATATGCTCGTCGTTTATGCCGATCACAAGCACTGTATTGACCTTAATTGTAATGCCTGCCGCACTGACTTTTCTTATGCCTTCAAGCTGATTTTTTATGAGAATTTCGGCAGCCTCAACGCCTGTATAATGCTTTCCGTGCCACAGTATGCCACGGTTGAGTTTCGCCTCAATTTCGGGATCAACAGCATTGACAGTGACCGTCAGTGAATCTATATCAGCAGCAATTATCTCATCGGCTTTTTCAGCAAGGAGAAGTCCGTTTGTACTCATACATTTCACTAAATCCGGGAAGTTTTTCTTTATAAGTCTGAACGTTTCAAGTGCATAATCCGAAGCAAGTGTATCACCCGGACCTGCAATTCCGGCAACTTTTATGGCCGGGCATAGTTCCAGTGATTTCCTGATTACATCAATTGCCTCATTTGGTTTTATTACCGTTGATGCAACTCCGGGACGCTTTTCATAATCGTTGATACGTCTGTCACAGAATCGGCATTCAATATTGCAGGTGGGGCTTATAGGAAGATGTATCCTGCCTGTTGTGCCTTTCTTTCCTCTTGCGTAGCAAGGGTGCTTGTCAGTCAGTTCTTCGTAGGATATTGCCATTTGTCCACCTCCCACAATTTATCTTTTATTATCTTTTCAATCAGCGGCTCGATAGGAAAAGGTGCTTCATACACCGTAAGTCCTCGGCTTTCAAGCTGCTGCGATGCTCCTTGTCCTATTTTTGCAACAAGTACTGCATGAACATCGCTTAGTACGTTTATTACTTTATCAAATGAAGAATCGTGATGATAGTGTCCCTGACAGACACGCTCGGATTCCCTTGTTCCGATATAATCATATGTCTTTTTTTCATCGTCTATCTCAATAATATGAAATCTCTCTGCATGACCGAAATGCTGATTTACAACTATTCCGTCAGTTGAGGCTATCGCTATCCGATATGCCATCTGATCACCTCATTATTTACCGCCTACTGCGGCTGAATATATCCTTTCAAGGAGCGTAAATGCTCCACGGTAACCTATATAGGTCTTGTTTATTGCAACCTCTTCGGTTGTCGGCGGACCTACTTCTATAAGCAGACCGTTTTTCTCTTTTACAACATCAGTCTCCCATGTTGTGCCGAGAATAAGAGGTACTCCCGTACCAAAATCCGTATTTTTCAGTGATTCCTCAACAAGATATCCGTCCTCGATAAATTCGGGGTCAACCGCAACATCTTCCGCTAAATTATGGAAGTATTCAGCAATTTTCTCACGATATCTCGGCGGAGGATTGTCTGTGATTATTTGTTTTACAGGTATCATGCCTATCTGCGATGCAAGGAATTTCGTATATGCAAGTGTATATGAACTGTCTCCGATAACTGCAAACTGCGAAGGAAGTCCGAACCAGTATTCCGAGAAGAATTCTGCAAAATGTTCAAGGAAATAATAGTAAAGTTCAGATTCTTCTTTTATGAATTTTTCCGACTTCTTCTTGTCTATCCCTGCAAACTCAACTACCTGACGTATGAATGCAGTTGTTGCTTCTTCTCCTATTGGTATCTCGGGAATGTGCAGATATGGCTGACCGTATTTCCTTTCAAGCAGTTTTGCTGTCTTTAAGCCTACCCACGGAGAAATGACAAGATTGAACTGTGCTTTCGGGATATTCTTCCATTCCTTTGCACCTCCGCTCTGTGGGCCGAAAAGGACATTCACTTTAAGGCCCGATGCTCTGAGTATGCGGACAATTTCAAGATAATCACCACGCCAGTTCTGATGGAAGTACGGAACATCAAACCAGAGATTTACATGTCCCTGTTCTTTTTCGCCGTCATAGTCACCCACATACTGATTTATAATAGACTCCACAACAATTTCGTGACCTGTGAGATTGGTTCCCTTGAATCCTCCGGTTTCGGCACATACTATCGGAAATCCCTGTTCACGGTATTTTCTTACTACGCTTTCCACATCGTCACCGATAAGCTCTCCCGAACAGCCTGTAAGGACTACATACAGATCGCCTTTCAGTACCGCAAGAGAAGATCTGATAAGATCATCAAGCTTTTTTGTACCGCCGAATACGATATCATTTTCGCCAACATTTGCACTTGGGATATTTCCTCCTCCTGCACCTGCCGAGCCCTGAAATCCGTTGTCAAAGCTGATAAGAAAGAACTGCTTGTACATACATCCCGGACCGCAGTTTGCTATAGGAACACCACCCTTTATTGCTGCTACTGTATATGCTGCACCTACTGTACAGCCGTAATGCGGATGAACTATCGTACCGCTTTTTGTCTTAGTTTCTGCCATTTTTATGCACCTTTCTTTTTGAGTTTTGCACTGAGAGCCTTATCTAAAATTTCAGGCTTTTTTGAAAGTATGAACGGATCGTCCTGCGACTGCCACCATTTTGTATACGGCAGTTCAACATGACGCTGAAGCACCTGATTGAAACGTTTTCTTGCAAGTATATCAAGGAGAATCTCTCCTGTTCTTATCATGCCGTCATAGCCTACGGGGATATGTTCATCGCCCATTGCAAGTGCAGGGATACCCAGCTTTGCGGCTTCGGGAGCAAGTCCCTGATGACGGATAATAACGAAATCCGTCTTTACTCTGCGGAATACCTGCGGCAGCTGATATGCCTGTGTTTTGCTGACTGTGTAATTCGGAATATCGCCGTAGTTGTCAACAAGATGTTTCAGCGAATTCTGGTTCTCTGCCGCACCGTCATAAACGGGATCATGATGAAATACAACCGAGCCGTCAACTTCTATGCCAAGCTCACGCAGTACAGATATAAGACCGTGTGCATAAGCAGAACCTGTCATGACAAATCCTTTCACGCCCTTGAACTTTTCACGCAGTTCAAGTATTTTCGGCATTACTCTTTCATGCTCTGATTTGATATATTCTTCCGTTTCTTTTTCCTTGCCGACTATTTTTGCAATAGCCCTGAGCCATGCGTCAGTTCCCGCAAAGCCGTAAGGCTGAGGAGCGTCTATCTGCGGAACGCCAAAATGCTGTTCCAGTACCGTTGCCATATACGAACCGAGAGTATGACAGAATGTTGAAGTTGCAACAGCCTCGGATGCCTGAGCAAGTTCATCGTAATTGGCACAGTCGATCATATAGTTCACACGGAGTCCCAGCGGTTTGAGGATATCCGTGAAGTAGTCCGTACCCCATAGTGCAACTATGTTTATGAGGTCTTTCTGCTTCTTCGGGTTCCTCTTTACTATCTTCTGTGCAACACCATGCTGAGAGATATCAAAACCTGTGCTCCAGTGCTTTGAACGGAATCCCTCACAGTGGAGCGGTATTATCGGCACTCCGACTTCGGGTTCCATTTCATCTGCTATACTGTCGATATCTTCACCGATTATCGCAGTTGCACAAGCCATTGATATGAATATCGCTTTGGGAGCAAAACGCTCCTTTGCATCTCTGATAGCCTGTCTCAGCTTGTCGCTTGCACCGAATACCATGTCTTTTTCAAGAAGATTGGTACAGAATATTTTAAGATTCTGTACAGGTTTATGTCTGCGGGTAAGTCCCATTTTGAAAGCAAGATTGAACCACGCATTGTCTGCTGCACAACCGATGGGAGAATGCTGTATGAGTATGCAGTCTGTAAGGTTTCCTATCTGACATTCCACGATAGCATTAGCACACATGGTCTGCTGATTGAGCGGTGTTTTCAGTTCGCATAAACGACAGGCTTTACTGCCGTTACCGCAGCAGCCGCCTTGTTTTCCCTTTGGAATATCATTGCCTTTCTTTTTTTCTTTTCTGCCTTCATAATCCGATTCCTTTACAAGATCCGAGGCAGCTCCGTCCCATGCGATGATAGTACCGAGACGCATTTCACGGTTCTCAACGCTGGTCATTTCGAGATTTATTTTTTTTGCCATTATCTCTGCTCCTTTGCTTTAAGCTATGTTTATATTATACATAGGTTTAGTAGGCATGTCCAATACCGATTTATGAGACACTATTCTCAGAAAAACTGATAACCTCAGTTAACAACAAAAAACCGCCTGATTTTTTATCAGACGGTAATGCCTTATTCAGTTGTTTTCAATGCCCTATGTATTTCATCAATGAACTGTTCACCCATGCTGCTGAGTTCCCAGTTTTTCTTAGTGATATAGCCTATTGTCATAAGACTTTTTGTATTGTCATCATCCTTGAACGGTATGACAAGAAACTGGTCACCACTCAGCTTTTCGGAATATATGCTCGAACACAGAGTATATCCGTTTAGACCTGCCATAAGGTTCATCATGGTTGCACGGTCGGTAGCCTTAACTGTTTTCTGATATGCGTGTTCTATGAGTATCTCCTCAGCAAAGAATATATCGGATTCGCCACCCTGTTCAAAGGATAAACACGGATATGGTTCAAGCTGTTCAAATGTCAGTTCTTTCTCGTTTGCAAGTGGGTGTGACCTTGCAAGATATACACTTGCAGGACATTCTATAAGCGGAGTGAACTCCAGTTCATTCTCTTTAAGCAATTTATTGATAACTCGCTGATTGGCTTCACAGGTATAGATTATACCTATCTCACTTTTCAGAGAGCTAACATCTTTTATAACATCTAAGGTCTTAGTCTCTCTTAGTGCAAGGTCGAACTGATTTGAGTCGTAATGTCTTGCCATTTTTATAAAGGCTTTTACGGCAAATGAGTAATGCTGCATGGAAACTGCAAATTTACGGCGGTATTCGGTATCATCGCCGTAATATTCCATTACTTCCTCATATTGCTGATAAACTTTTTTTATGCGTCTGAGGAATTCCTCACCCTCTATTGTAGGAGTTACACCTTTATGAGTTCGGTGAAATACGGATATACCAATTTCATTTTCAACATCTCTTACAGCACCTGTCAGGGTTGGCTGAGCGATATACAGCTTTTCAGCGGCTTTGTTCATGGATCTTGATTCAGCAATAGTAAGCAGATAATTTATTTGTTGTAAAGTCATAAAAAGCTCCTTATCGGATAAAATAACAGCTTCTCCGTTACCGAAGAAGCTGTTTGTCATTCATTTAAATGTACTTTTTAGGAGGTTATACACTTAATGGTTTCAGCAAAATTTTTACATCGTCCTGTGCTGCACATTCGGTCTCTACCTCTCACGATAGAGCGGAGCATCCCAAGCATACAGACTATTTTATTTTTCATTTCTTACCGCTCCTTTCGTTTGGTATGGCTTTATTATAGCACCGAAAAAACGGTTTGTCCAATTCGAAAAAGCCATTGCAGATTATAGAAAAAAGTTATATCAGAACGTCAGCCGCATCTGATACCATACTGCATCTCCGTGTACGGAGTCTGAAATACCCTCGCTTACATAGCCGAACTTCTCATAGAACGGAATAAGTTTTTCTTTACAGGTGAGAACTATTCCACGACGTTTCTGTTTGCTTGTTTCATTAATTACATACCACATAAGCTGTGAGGCATAACCTTTATGCTGATATTCGGGAAGTGCAGCAACTCCGAACAGCATCAGCCAGTTTCCGTCGGGGGCATACAGTTCGGAATCTTCATACATTTCATCGCACAGGTCTTTTTCATAAGTCGTCATTCCGTTTATCATGCATATTATTTGCTTGTCATTTTCCGTTGTCCAAAAACATTCGGGATATTTCCTCAGTCTGAGTTCAAATGCCTTTCTGTCGGCTGCCTCCGCTATAGGAAAACAACGGCTTTCCAATTCCGTTACGGCGTCAAGATCGCTTATATCGGCATTTCTTATTATTACACCCTGCATATATCCCTCACTACTTCACCTGCAATAAGCAGTCCCGCAACGGCAGGCACAAAAGCAGTACTTCCGGGAATGTCACGGCGTTCCGTACATTTATGCTTTGCATCGGGAGGACATATGCAATGACTGCGGCAGCTTATTGACATATCCTCGATGGGACGTATCGGCTGTTCATCGGAGTA
>NZ_JAGCFH010000073.1 GCF_017650195.1 Ruminococcus sp.
CATCGTTCGCCCGAGCCTGACAATTAATGTATCATGAAACAATTTGTAGGGGAGGGTGTCCCCTACAAAATAATGGTTGACATAAAATAGCGCAAGTGATATAATAAATTATATATGTATATTTGCGGCTGTATGCCGTATATGATATATAACAACACTTATTGTGCGGAGATAATAAAAGTGATAAAAACAGTTAACGGTTTAAAGATAAACTATGAGGAAAAAGGCGAGGGCGACCTCATCGTACTGCTCCACGGCTGGGGCAGCAATATCACCCTTTTCGCCAATATGATAGAGCTTCTCTCAAAGAAATATAAGGTCGTTGCTATGGATATGCCCGGCTTCGGCAAGAGCGAGGAGCCCAAGGAAGTCTGGGACGTGAGCTCATATGTGCAGTTTGTCATCGACTTCCTCAGGGACTACGATACCAAAGAGGTCATGTTCCTCGGACACAGCTTCGGCGGTCGTGTCATAATCAAAATGCACAGCCGAAATGACCTGCCCTTCAAGGTGACAAAGGTCATACTCGTGGACAGCGCAGGCATAATGCCGCCGAAGTCCAACAAGAAGACATGGCGCACACGCTACTACAAACTTGGCAAGACTGTCCTCTCGTGGGGCATAGTAAAAAAGCTCTTCCCCGACGCGCTGGAGAACTTCCGCAAGAAAATGGGAAGTGCCGATTACGCCGCAGCTTCGCCCATGATGAGACAGGTCATGGTAAAGGTGGTAAACGAGGACTTGGAGCCATATCTGCCGAATATCAAGGCTCCCACACTGCTTGTATGGGGCGTTAACGATACTGCAACTCCCCTTTCCGACGGCGAGAAAATGGAGAAGCTCATACCCGACGCAGGTCTTGTAAGGCTTGAAAACGCAGGACATTATTCCTTCCTCGAACAGCAGTTCACCTTTAATCGCGTGATGTGCAGCTTTATGAAAATAGAAGATTGAATATTTAATAACGACAATCGGTCGTCACAGATAATCCTCCACGGACGTTCCAAGCGCGTCCATATATTCAATTACTATATATGCAATAGTAAGGAGACTATTTAAATGAATCTGATTTTTTGGATAATTTATGCAACCATTTCATTGACTGCAACAGTATTCTTAGGGCTGAGGGAATTCCATATGTTGCAGCTCAACGGTTACAAAACTCCCGAGCATTCTTGGTGGATGAAGAAGAACGCAAAAAGATATATTCTGCCTGCATTCCTGTTTTTAGCACAGTTTCTGCTGAGACCTTTTCAGCCACATGACGGACTCGCAATAGCTCTTATCATAGTTCTATGCCTCTTCAATGCCATAATAGCTCTTATCAACAAGCCTGGCAAGAAGTTCAAGAAGCCACTTGTCTACACGGCAAGAATGAAACGCATGATGATAACCTTCGGCATACTTGTTGCGATATTCTATGTCATAGCTATCCTTAAAGGAAAGTCATTCGTACAAATAGACGGCATAGACTTCTGTCGTGAAGAAACACGCTGGTTCATAATAGCTCTGCCATATATACTTGTTGGCTCTGCGCTGTACCTTACTCCCATACTCGTTCCGCTGTCCAATCTGATAAACAAGCCAGTGGAAAAGGCAGTACAAAACTGGTACATCAACGACGCAAAAAGGATACTTTCCGAGTGTCCCACGCTCCATAAAGTGGGTATCACTGGAAGCTACGGCAAGACCAGTATGAAGTTCTACCTTGACGAGCTTCTCAACTCACAGTACAACACACTGAAAACTCCTGAGAGCTTCAATACTCCCATGGGAGTCACAATAACTATTCGCCGCGACTTAAAGCCCACTCACGAATACTTCATCTGCGAAATGGGCGCGAGACGAGTTCACGAAATAAAGGAGCTCTGCGGCATTGCGGATCCTCATGACGGAATAATTACTTCCGTCGGCCCTCAGCATCTTGAGACCTTCGGCTCTATCGAGAATGTGGTGAATACTAAGTTCGAGCTTGCCGACCATGTAAAGGCAAAGGGTGGTAAGATATACCTCAACGGCGACAACGAGCTTATCCGGAAAAAAGCTTCCGAATATCCAAATGCGGTGCTCTACGGACTTCAGGAGGGCAACCACTACCGTGCAACTGATATTTCCGTTTCAGACAGAGGCACGGAGTTCACGGTAACTGCTCCCGGCGGCGAGACACAGCGATTCTCAATGAAGCTCCTCGGTGAGCACAACGTACAGAACGTACTCGGCGCCATCGCCTACGCTCACGGTACGGGCATATCACTTGAAAAACTCACTCTTCCCGTCAAGCGTATCGCCGCAGTTCCCCACAGATTACAGCTTCTCGACAAGGGCAGCAATACGACCTTTATCGACGACGCATACAACTCAAATCCCAGCGGCTGCCGCGCAGCTCTCAATGTACTGGGACTTTTCGACGCCTGCCGTATACTGGTAACTCCCGGTATGGTAGAGCTTGGCGCAAAGCAGGAGGAGCTCAACTTCGAGTTCGGTCAGGAGGCCGCTAAGGCCTGCGACCATATTGTTCTCGTGGGCAAAGCTCAGACAGTTCCGATATATAACGGTATCAAGGACGCAGGCTACAATATGGACAACGTTTTCGTTGCGGACAGTCTGAATGAGGCTCTCGCACACGTAAACGCCTATCAGTCAAACAAGAAGAAAATAGTCCTTCTTGAAAACGACTTACCAGATAATTATTAAGCAATGCGGAATTAAATAAAAGGAGAAATAGTAATGAAGATCAATCTTGCAGTTCTTTTCGGCGGAAGAAGCGTTGAACACGAGGTGTCAGTTATCTCGGCTGTTCAGGCTATGGCAAGCATAAACAAGGAAAAATACAATATAATCCCTGTCTATATGACCAAGAAGAGCGAATTCTGGACAGGCGAAAAGCTCATGGATATCAACAGCTTCAAGGATATCCCTGCACTCCTCAAAGAGTGTACTGAGTGCGTTTTTGTACGCAGTGAAGGTAAGGTACAGCTTATCCGTCAGAAGATGAAGAAGTTCGGCTCAAATGTCATCTCTGATATAGATGTTGCATTCCCTATCGTTCACGGCACTAACGTTGAGGATGGCGCTTTGCAGGGATATCTCCAGACCCTCGACCTCCCATACGTAGGTTGCGACGTGCTCGCCTCCGCTGTGGGCATGGATAAATTCGTAATGAAGATACTCCTTAAGGATGCAGGCTTCCCCGTACTTGACTGCTGCCGATTCTCCTCCTACGAGATAAACGACATGGACAGGATCGTAGCGGAGGTGGAGAAGAAGTTCGGCTATCCCGTTATTGTAAAGCCCATAAACCTTGGTTCAAGCGTAGGTATCTCAAAGGGCAAGGACAGAGACAGCCTTATAAAGTCTATCGAGGAGGCTTTCGAGTTCGCTGACCGTATCCTCATCGAGCCCTGCGTGGTACAGCTCAAGGAGATAAACTGCGCCGTAGCAGGCGACAGCGAGTCCGCAGAAGCTTCCGTATGTGAGGAGCCGGTACAGGCAAGCGGCGACGATATCCTCAGCTACGACCAGAAGTACGTAGGCGGCGGAAAGGGCGGCAGCAAGGGCATGGCTACCCTGAAAAGAAAGATACCTGCGGATATCACTCCAGAGCAGGACGAGTTCATCAGAAAGACCGCTGTTGACGCCTTCCGTTATCTCGGTCTCAACGGCGTTACACGTATCGACTTCATGATAGATATGGCTACAGACAAGGTATACATCAACGAGATAAACACTATCCCCGGCTCTCTTGCATTCTATCTCTGGGAGCCCAAGGGAGTGAAGTACACAGAGCTTCTCGAAAGACTTATCCAGCTTGCTCTCAAGCGTTACAGACAGGCAGAAAAGATAAGCTACACCTTCGATACGAATATCCTCTCAATGGGAGGCAGCTTCGGCTCAAAGGGCAGCAAGCGCTGATAAGCGCCCTGATACATGAAAAAGATAAATATACTTCCTCTTGCGGAAAGATTTGACAGAAAAGACATATCAGGCGATGTGTCTGCGACAAAAGGATTTGTGTATACCGAACAGACACAGCTGCGTGTTGGTCTGGCTGCTGTGATACTAATAATTATATTATCCGTACTTACTATCCCAATGGGTTTTATGTTCTTTTTCGGAATGCTTTTATTCATAAGCGGACTTGACAGGAATGTACCAATAAGATTCAATCACAGGCGTTTGAAAAGCAATGCATGGACACGACTGCCTATTCTTACTTTAGGCTCGGTAATGATCGTTTTCTTCGGAGGCTTTCCTGCATACCATAATATATCGGAATTTTTCAATTACCACGATATGCACAACTATGCTCCTGCCATATTCATTTTTTTCGGAGCAGCGATCGCGGCAGTCTTAGTCGGCATAATGATCTATCTTATCGCCCGTATCGCTGCTGCGGCAAGCAGAAAAAAAGCGTGTAACGTTCCTGTAAAGCTACAGTACTGCAACTTATTCAATGGCGGCAGCGATATTACAAATTATATCGTAGCAGATCCAAAAGGCAGGCTCAGTTACAAATATACCTATAACGGTGCTGATTACCGCTTCACTGATCTTGAAAATGCTGTGCCACTTTCAAACGATACAGACAATATTCAGGTGTTTATCGACCCCGATATCCCCCAAAGATACTACGCACCCTGGCTTTTCAGGAGCAGCAGGAAAAAGCTTATCTCTTTTTTAGTATCCGTTTCCGTTGTTGTAACGGTCAATACGCTTATCGTGGGTTATTTTATCAAAAACAATGCATTTACGTGACAGCTCCGAACGCCGCCCGAATACCGCTGTGATAGGAAGGGGTAAAGATGAAAAAGATAAATATACTTCCTCTTGCGGAAAAAGAAATTGACTACTCCCTGCTCATGGCACAGGCCGGTAAAAAAAGCGGTATAACCGTTCCCAGTATCGTCATTCTTATACTGTTTGCTGTAATGATCGTCTTTGCGTTCATCAATCCTTTTATCACTATCCTGCTTTTCGGAACAGGTTTCATTTTAGCAGGGATAGACAACAGCGGAACGATCAGACATAACGGCAGAGTAGTGGAAAACAACACATGGAACCGCCTGCCTTTCCTGATAATCGGCATATTCGTAACGCTTTTCGGGATATGCGGGTCCATTTCCATGTTTAATAAGTCAATAGCAGCCTTTGCCGCAAAGATAGTACTTGCGCTTATGATAGCGACTATCGCTTCAATACTCATCGGCAGACTGATATATCTTATCGTTTTATCTGCCGCCGCGGCAGGCAGAAAACACTCCTGTACCTGTCAGGTGCCTTATGAACACGATGATTACGCGCCAGACGGCACTAACATCTACAAGTACTATTATGAGGGTGAATGTTATCACTTCATGGACCATGAAGGGTCGGTATTTGCTGAAAATACTGGTTTTGACAATACGATATTGATAGACCCGGATGCCCCTGAGCGGTATTATCTGAAAAGCGAGTTCGGTCACTACGGGAAAAATCTCGGTAAATTCATAGTGACATTTATCCTTATCGCACTGTTCACCTCGCCGGTATGGGGATTTATGCTCTTCAAATCCATAATTGACCGTGGCAGTCAATGGTAAGCTAAAACGCTGATAACAGCTTATAAATATAATCCAAAACAAGGAGGGTTCAATATGACCGAAAAAGAAAAACAACAGGCTGGAGAGCTTTATGACGCAAGCGACAGAGAGCTTTTCACGGAAAGAGTTAAGGCAAGAAAGCTCTGCGGAGAATTCAACGCACTGGAGTACAACGACTTCCAGAAGAGAGAAAGAATAATCGACAGAACAGTTGCTCTCAAGGGCGAGAATGTCACAATAGAAGCAGGCTTCCTCTGCAACTACGGCTACAATATCGTTATCGGCAACAATTTCCACGCCGATGTCAACTGTATACTGATAGACAATGCTGAAATAACCTTCGGAGACAATGTATACGTCGGTCCGAACTGCTGCTTCTGTACAGCAGAGCGCCCTCTTGACTCAGTAACGAGAAATACAGGGCTTGAACGTGCAAAGCCTATCAAGGTCGGCAATAACGTATGCTTCGGAAGCAGCGTTACAGTAGCGGCAGGCATAACCATAGGCAATAACGTTGTTATCGCCGCCGGAAGCGTAGTCACAAAGGATATCCCCTCGGACTGCATTGCTGCTGGAAATCCCTGCCTTCCCACAAAGATCACAGAGAGGAGCGCTCACCATGAGGCTCCGAAAAAGCCTGAGGAAAAGCAGGCAGCTCAGCCTGCACAGACTGCGCCTGCTGCACAGAATACAAAGGCTACTCCACCTTCAATGGAGGAGATCAGACCTGTATCTCCCGAAAACAGGAAGCCGGCAGGTCCGAGACATCTTGAAGTTCGCCGCGTTGAGAATCCGAATAACGGCAGTAGCGGCTTCCCCGACAGAAGGAAATAACATAAGGAGGACTGAACCATGAACACACTTCACTTTAAATACGCCGTCGAGATAGAAAAAACACGTTCAATAACACAGGCTGCGGAAAACCTCTACATGGCTCAGCCCAATCTGAGCAAGGCTATCAAGGAGCTGGAAAGCACCCTCGGCATAACCATATTCCGGCGCACCTCAAAAGGCGTTATACCTACGGATCAGGGCCTCAAATTCCTCGAATATGCCAAACAGATACTCATCCAGATAGACAATATGGAAGCAATACACTCCCCGGACAAGCCAAAAAACAGCCGTCTCCGCATATCCGTGCCGAGAACCGGCTATATATCCAAGGCTTTTTCAGAGTATATCGCAGGGCTGAACGCTCCCGAGGATATGGAGATATTTTTCTGCGAGACCAATTCACTGAGAACTATCGAAAATGTCCGTGAAAACGGCTACGATTTCGGAGTGATACGTTTCAATGCGGCGCATGAGAAGTACTTTGCCGACTTCATAGCCGAAAAGAACCTCGACAGCAAGCTTCTTTGGGAATTCGAGATGCTTGCGGTAATGTCCTCTGAGCACCCTGCCGCAAACGCCGATTTCATCACATATTCAGACCTGTCCTGCAATTATACCGAACTGGGACAGGGCGACGACGCGGTGCCTTATGTTTCTGGCGCGGTCGAGAAGCTCTATGCGTCAAACCGTCCTGCGGACGTGCCTGTGAGAAAGGTTTGTATGTACGACCGTGGAAGCGCTCTCGACTTCCTGCTCACTGTGCCTCAGGCTTTCATGCTGGACTCTCCCATGCCTGCAAGCCTCTGCGGAAAATACGGTCTCGTACAGCGCAAATGTGCCTTTCCGGACAACAATTTCAAAGATGTGCTGATATACACCTCGGGACATAGACTCTCGGAAAACGAGCTCAAACTGGTGAACCGTCTCTATGAGGTAAGAAATGAGAGTGCATTCGTTGAGTACAAATGATATACACATCTGAATATAAGCACATTCTGAATAAGAATAATTATCATATATTGTTATTTTTGGGGCGATGTTCATATC
>NZ_JAGCFH010000074.1 GCF_017650195.1 Ruminococcus sp.
GTTCATGAATGTTGAGTAGTTCATGCCGTTGAGCTTAGCAGCAGCAGAGATTCTTGTGATCCAGAGCTGTCTGAACTGTCTCTTCTTCTGCTTTCTTCCAATGTAAGCATAGTTACCAGACTTCATTACAGCCTGTTTAGCCATCTTGAAGTGCTTGCTCTTAGCGCCCCAGTAGCCCTTTGCGAGCTTTAATACTTTATTTCTTCTCTTACGAGTCATCATTGCACCTTTAATACGTGCCATAGTCTTTTACCTCCAAAATTAAAATTACGGGAATTAGCTCAAAACTTTGCGGAAAGCTCCGCCTTGATTACATATAAGGAACGAGCTTCTTGATTGTAGGAGCATTAGCGCTGCCTGCAACACCTGCAGTACGAGCTATTCTCTTGCGCTTTGTATCCTTCTGTGTAAGTCTGTGTCTCTTGTTAGTCTTCTGGTACTTTACCTTACCAGTTCCTGTGATCTTAAAACGCTTTTTAGCACCTGAGTGAGTTTTAACCTTAACCTTTGCCATTGTTAATATCCTCCTTGATTAAGAACAGGTCAGTTCTTATTTATTTGTTTTTGGATTAACGAACATTACTATGCTGCGTCCTTCCATTTTAGCCGGCTTATCAACAGTACCTGCGTCTGAAAGAGCTTCCTTGAAGCGATCGAGCAGTTCAGAGCCAAGTTCCGGATGAGCAATAGCTCTTTTACGGAATCTTACTGAAACTTTAAGTTTATCTCCGCTCTGTAAAAACTTGACAGCTTGATTGACCTTTGTTTCAAAGTCGTGAGTATCTATCGTTGAGAACATTCTTATCTCCTTGATAGAAACCACTTTCTGGTTCTTTCTTGCTTCCTTTTCACGTTTAGCCTGCTCAAAGCAATACTTTCCATAGTCCATGATTCGACATACGGGTGGTGTTGCCTGCGGAGCGATCTTAACTAAATCAAGATCCTGATCAAAGGCTAATTTCTGAGCATCCTTAGCGGACATCGTTCCAAGTTTAGTTCCATCAGCGTCGATTACGAGTATTTCTTTATCTCGGATATCTTCGTTGATCTGCAGTTCCTGTTTGCTAATCTTCAAGCACCTCCGGTTATAAAATAAAACAAAAGTGAGTGCGGAATTACCTGCACTCACTACAATACACGTATAAAGATAAATGAAAAATATCATGAATCCTTACTCACATATTGACCGTTTAAGCTTAGCCTCACGGTGAGAACGGGTAGTTCTGCTTTGTTTACTCAAATATTATATACTGTATCCCTGAAAATGTCAAGCGCGCTCTTCATTTTCGTCAGCATGTACAGCTAAACTCCTGCCAACCTCTTTAATTTTGTCCCATATGGCAAAACGAATCTCGTATTTTTCCGGCTCATACATAATATCCAGCTCTTCATTATCAAAGCATGCGAGCTCAGTCTGCTTATCATCTGTAACTTCAACCGCAGCCGGAACACAAAGCGAAGGATACATCACGCACCACCAGTTGTGTCCCTGAGCTGAACCTATATTTATTCTCAATGCACGATATTTCCCGGCAGGCATCGTAATATCACCGTACTGTCTGGCATCGAACTCGGCATCTGTTAACTGTGCTACTACATTCTTATTACATCCGTTAGCGCGAAGAACCGTCTGTGCAATTCGTTCTATATCTGCAAGCTTATCTTCCGCAATGCATTCAGCCTCCTCTTTACTTTCTGCTCCAGCAAGTATTCCGCTTTCAAGTAACGCGTCTCTTACAAAAAGCTTGAGCTGCTGATCATATTCGCTGTCCGAATCAGCTATTATATGAAGTCTGAGTACGCTCCCTCTAAGTCTCTCCAGAGCCATTCCGTCACTGATGAATCCGACTGTATTGGATATAAGTATTGTCAGGACAAGTGCCGATACAGATATAAGTTCAATTATTCTTCTCATCAATATCACCTCACAGGGCAGTATTGGCAAGTAGAATAAGTTTATTCGTACTGTTTAACCTTTTTGCTCTTTTTAAGCCTCTCTATATCCGGTTTTCTGACAAAATGCTCAACATACCCGCAATTACCACAAATATACCTGTCTACATCCACAGCGGAAAAAATGGTAACACCATACATAATATTGCTTCCTGAACCATATCCTCCAGTATATCCTTTTGCGTACAGAATATCATAGCTTCCACATTTAGGACAATGCTTTGAGTATTTCATAAACTGACTCCCCCTTTCTGAAGTCTGCTACATTTTATCACCTTTTTATCCTCGTTTCAATACTTTCATTTTTATTAGAACTGTGCTATATCAACAAAAAATATCATTTTAAATACGTCAATTTCCTATTTGAAACGATAGATTTTCCTGTAGCATTTCTCACCTTCTAGAGTTAATATGCCAAAAAGCAGGTATTATTTTCGAAAAATGTCATCATCTTAGTCTTTACCTTGATAAAGAAATGTTATAAAATCGTACAAAAAGGAGTTGATAAAATGAAGAAAACAGTTTTCGCTATTGCATCAACAATAATGATGACACTCTCATTGAGCATTAATCCTAAGGAGGTGATCTGTGCAACCGAGATGCAGTATGAATACACTATCATAAACAACCAAGCAACAATCACTGGATATAAGGGTAAACCAGTATATATAGATATCCCCGAAACCATAGAAGGATGCCAGGTTGTAGAGATTCGTGACAACGCTTTTTATGAGTGTTCAACTCTTAAGCACATTGACCTTCCTGAAACGATCCAAAAAATAGGACATCACAGTTTTTATGCATGTTCAGCGCTTGAAGATATAAGTATTCCTGATTCAGTAACAGATATCGGAATGGGATGTTTCTGTGGCTGCTCTGAATTAAACTCAGCAGCACTGCCAGAAACACTTACCGCTTTGCCTGAATCATGTTTTCGCAGCTGTATATCTCTTGTGAGTATCACTGTTCCTGAAGATGTTGAAAAAATCGGAGATTTTTGCTTTTCTGGCTGCACATCACTCAAAAACATTTCATTAGGAAACAAACTGATAAACATCGGAGACTGTTCATTCTACATGTGCTCTTCACTTAAAGGGATATATGTTCCACCTTCTGTAAGCAATATAGGGATATGCGCGTTAGGATATATCCCTGGTGAAAACGGAGCTGAAGTATCAGATATGTTTATGCTGCTAGGAGATGAAGATTCAGCTGTTCATACTTATGCCCGGGATAATCATATAACTTTTAATGATGCGTCTGATACTGTACAAGCATTCGCGATACAGCGCATCAGCGGAGAAAGAGTTCCGATCAGCATCCCCTCTGTCATAATCATAATCGTAATAATACTTACTGCTCTTGCAATAATTTTTTTCAAACGAAAAGACTTGTTAAGTTCAAAAGCTAAAATTAATATAAAAGGCCGAAAATGAGCAAAAAATAGCTTGCATTATTCTAAAAAACATGTTATTATTGTAACAGTATGTGGTTTTATAGCATAATGATTCGGTCAATAATTACTTGATTATATTTTTGGAGGGATAACCAATGCAAAAACTCAAAAGATCCATGGCTGCAATTACGTGTGCTGTCATGGCAGCAGTATCCGGAACAGGAACTTTTTTCTCGGATGCGGCTGACAAAGAAGCAGAGCAGCAATTCTGCGCTCCGATAAGTGAAGTCGTTACAGACTCTGGTCTCGATATCGACTACGCACGTGCACTTCAGTATTCGCTCTACTTTTACGACGCAAATATGTGCGGTGACACTGTAGATGCGGACTCTCGCCTATCATGGCGCGGCAACTGCCACACTTATGACGCTCATGTTCCTATGATCGAATGGGACAAGGAGGGCAACAAGAACAGCAAGGGCGGAACTAACCTATCCGCTGAATTCATGGCAAAGTACAAGGATGTCCTCGACCCAGACGGTGACGGAACAATAGACGTTGCCGGAGGTTTCCATGATGCAGGCGACCACGTTGAATTCGGTATGCCTGAAAACTACTCTGCAGCAACTCTGGGCTGGGGTTACTATGAATATCGTGATGTATTCAAGAAACTCGATCAGGATGCCCATATGGAGACTATCCTTCGTCATTTCAACGACTACCTCATGAAGTGTACTTTCCTCGACGAGGATGGTACTGTAATCGCACACTGCTATCAGGTTGGCGACGGTGGCATCGACCATGCTATATGGAACAGTCCGGAAGTCGATTCTATGCCTCGTCCCGCTTTCTTCCTGACAGCGGACAAGCCACAGACAGACTACGTCGTATCTGCATGTGCTTCGCTCGCAATTAACTACCTCAACTTCAAGGATACTGATGAAGAATACGCTGAAAAGTCTCTCAAATATGCTAAGGCTCTCTGGAAGTTTGCCAATGATAATCCCAAGGAACTTTCTGATAACGGAGACGGCCCAGGACAGTTCTATGGTTCCTCAAAGTGGGAAGATGATTACTGCTGGGCAGCAGCATGGATGTACATCGTAACCGGTGATGAATCATGCTTTGACTACGCTGTTGAGATATTTGATTATTACGCTCCCTCAGGATGGTGCTACTGCTGGAATGATATGTGGGCTGGTGCTGGTCTTATGTGGGCAGTTGTAAACCAGGAACATCCTGAACTCGATCTCGTTCAGAAGATAAGAGATGCTCAGGGCAAGAACAAATATGTTTTTGATGACTTCTGGGACAATGACTGTGTTGGTAAGTGCCTTGAAACATGGAAACAGGACGAAACCAAGCAGGGCTTCGCATGGCTTAATACATGGGGAAGCTGCCGATATAACACTGCAATGCAGCTGATATGCCTCCTCTATGATAAGTACAATAACGAAAACAAGCCAGGCGAATGGAGCAAATGGGCTAAGAAGCAGATGGATTATATCCTCGGTGACAACGACATCACATTCAAGGAAGAAGAAAAATACACCGTCCTTGCAGGCAAGAACGGTACTCACGGTCCTAGATGCTTCATCGTAGGATACAGCGATATTTCTGTAAAGAATCCACACCACCGTGCCGCTTCAGGACTCCTCATGGCTGAGGATCCACGTGAGCAGAAGCATATCCTCTGGGGTGCTCTCGCAGGCGGTCCAGATGCAAGTGACAGTCACGACGACGCTACAAAGGACTGGACAGAAAACGAAGTAACAATTGACTACAATGCATGCCTCCCAGCAGCGGCAGCAGGTCTCTACGCTTATTTCGGCACTGACGATATGGCTATAACTCCAAACTTCCCACCTGAGGACGAGAAACGAGTTTATGGAAGTGGTTCCAGCA
>NZ_JAGCFH010000075.1 GCF_017650195.1 Ruminococcus sp.
AGAAAGGTAATTGGTGAATAATATGTCAGAAGTATGTAAATGTGATTATTGCGGAAACTATATTGAATATGATAGTTCTGATTATCAAATCGCTTTTGGAATTCCTAACCAGATCTACATCATATGCCCTGTTTGCGGCAAGCCTATAACTGTCGGTGTTGCTGATTATCCACAGTTATTGTAGGGGGTGCTGAAATGGAAGTATATGCTGTTTCAGCTGGAGCGGATAATTCAGTTGATAACGGAGATACTCATACAGTATTCTTTGACGGCAGGGAAGCAGGTTATGCAGTTCTTTCGGACGGCATGGGAACAGGCAGGGCTGCTTCTATGGAATCACGCATGGTCGTGGGACTTTTTCGTAGACTAGTCACGGGAGGAGTAGGCTTTACCTCAGCGGTTAAGCTGGTAAATTCTGTAATGGTTACAAAATCATGGGAGGAAAGCTTTGCGACTCTTGACGCAGTACGTATAGATCTTGACGAGTGTACTCTCACCGTTATAAAATCTGGTGCTACGGCAACGCTTATACGACATCACGGAAACGTACTGAAAATAACTTCGCCCACCTTTCCAATAGGTATATATGAGACTTCGGAAGTGTTTGTAAGAAATTGCGAATTTGAAGAAGGAGATATTGTAATAATGTTTTCTGACGGGATCTCCGAGAACGCCTATCCCTTTATCAAGGAGTTGCTTCTCGGCGGAGACGACCTTAAACATATTGTTGACGAAATAAGCCGTAAAGCGCAGGTGTTCAATCCTTCAATACATTCTGATGACGTTACTGTCATCGGAGTGAGAGTTACGAGGTGACGGTGAAAAGTAGCACTTGTGTGAACAAAATATTAACTCAAAAGAGGCTTTTCACAATACAAATAAATGCTTTTGCTGTGCATATTTAATAAAGCAATCTAATAAAAACTGAGAATGAATCTGTCAAATTGCACTAATTGGGCAGGCGAATATTAGCATAACGTCTGAATTTTTTTCATTATCACCAAAAAAGCTTGAATAATTCTGCTGATTCTGATAAAATGTATTATAGCAAAGGAGGCTGAATTATGTCTGTTAACAACAATAATAATCCGAATGATTTTCCGCTGTACCTTTTTTATCAGGGTAAGAACTACGAAGCATATAAATTTTTTGGTGTACATTCTGTAAAAAAAGGAAGAAGCAAGGTTTTTATTTTCAGAGTTTGGGCTCCTGACGCTATAAGTGTTTCTGTTGTCGGAGATTTCAACAACTGGAACAGAAAAAAGAATCCAATGACTATGATAGCTGACGGTATCTGGGAGACCGAGATACCCAAGCTTAAACAGTATGATGCATATAAATTCTGTATCGAAGCCAGAGATGGCAGGGTACTTATGAAGGCAGATCCCTATGCTGCTCATTTCGAGACTCGTCCGGGAACTGCCTCTAAAATATATGAGAGCTCGTATAAATGGAACGACGGGAAGTGGTTTGAAAACAAGAATAAAGTGAGCATATATAAAAGTCCAGTGAATATATACGAGGTGCATCTCGGTTCGTGGAAAAACTACGGCGAGGAACTCTTCCTCGATTATGTTACTTTTGCCAAGCAGATCATACCATATCTTAAAAAGATGTCTTATACTCATGTGGAATTCATGCCTTTGACTGAGTATCCTTACGATGGCTCTTGGGGATATCAGGTGACTGGATATTTCGCCCCCACATCGAGATACGGAACTCCTGATGATCTAAGGAAAATGATAGATATGTTCCACGAAGCAGGTATAGGCGTGATCTTTGATTGGGTTCCTGCGCATTTCCCAAAGGACGAAGCTGGTCTGTATGAGTTTGACGGAAGTTGTTGCTATGAGTATACAGACGACCGAAAAAAGGAGCACAAGGCATGGGGAACTAGAGTATTCGATTTCGGCAAGGCTGAGGTATGTTCCTTCCTTATTTCAAGCGCAAACTACTGGTTCGACGAATTTCATATCGACGGTCTAAGAGTCGACGCGGTAGCGTCAATGCTTTATCTTGACTATGATAGACGTGATGGCGAATGGGCTCCTAATCTCTATGGTGGAAATGAAAACCTTGAGGCTGTAGAGTTCTTGAAGCACCTTAATGAAGCAGTATTCCTTAAGCACCCCGATGCTCTTATGATAGCGGAGGAATCAACGGCATGGCCTCTTGTTACAAAGCCTACTGATATTGGAGGACTTGGCTTCAACTTCAAGTGGAACATGGGCTGGATGAACGATATGCTCAGCTATATGTCACTTGATCCTATTTATCGTGCATTTAACCACGACAAGCTGACGTTCTCTTTCTTCTATGCATTCTCGGAGAACTATATCCTTCCTATCTCTCATGACGAGGTAGTACATGGAAAGTGCTCCATGATTAATAAAATGCCAGGTGAGCATGAACAGAAGTTTGCTTCTTACCGTGCATTTCTTGCGTACATGATGGCTCACCCCGGCAAGAAGCTCCTCTTTATGGGACAGGAGTTCGCTCAGGTTAACGAGTGGAATTACAAAGCTCAGCTTGATTGGAACCTGCTGAACTTTGACTCCCATAAGATAATGCAGAAGTTCTCGGAGAAGCTTAACAAGTTCTATATTGATAACCCTCCTCTCTGGCAGGATGACGATTCATGGAATGGCTTCGGCTGGATATCCAACGACGATTACAAGCAGAGTATCATCTCGTTCAGACGTATTGACGACAGTGGCGAAGAGATAATTGCTGTCTGCAACTTCGTTCCTGTCGAGCGAAAGAATTACAGAATCGGAGTTCCACACAAGGGAAGATACAAGCTTGTATTCAATACAGACGCTGCTGAGTTCGGTGGCTCGGATGTGACTGAGAACTCGTTCAGATCGGACAGCGTTCCCATGCACGGTCACGATAACAGTATAACAATGACCCTTGCTCCTCTTTCTGTGATATATCTCAGATATGTTCCGGTTAAAAAGAGAGAGACAAAGCCCAAGCAGACAAAGTCAGCAACCTCAGCTAAGAAGACGTCTACAGCGGTAAAAAAGAAAGTTTCGACAGACAAAAAATCGGCTTCGGCAGTTAAAAAAACAGCTTCAACTGCTAAAAAGACTGTTGCAAAGCCCAAAAAGAAAGTTTCCCTCGAAGCAGATAAAAAGACTAAAACTACGGCAAAGAAAAAGACTTCTTTAAAGTAATTACAACATACATGAAAACGTATTGGAGGAATAACAATGTACAGTAAAAAAAGAGTCGTTGCAATGCTCCTTGCAGGCGGTCAGGGCAGCAGATTGTATGCGCTGACCAAAAATGTGGCAAAACCCGCAGTACCCTATGGCGGTAAATATAGGCTCATAGATTTTCCACTTTCAAACTGCACAAATTCAGGTATAGATACAGTAGGTGTTCTTACGCAGTACCAGCCCCTTGTACTCAATGAATACATCGGAAATGGTCAGCCGTGGGACCTTGATAAAATGAACGGAGGTGTTCATGTACTTCCGCCCTACGAAACACAGGCAGGAGCCTCGTGGTATGAGGGCACAGCAAACGCCATCTATCAGAATATGGGTTTTATCGAGCGCTACGATCCAGAGTATGTTGTAGTTCTTGGAGGCGACCATATTTATAAGATGGATTATTCAAAAATGGTAGATTTTCACGTTGCTAACGACGCAGACTGCACTATTTCGGTAATAGATGTCCCCAAAGCTGAGGCGTCGCGTTTCGGTATAATGATATGTGACGATAAGCAGCAGATCATCGACTTCGTTGAGAAGCCGAAGGAGCCTAAGTCAACTCTTGCTTCAATGGGCATATATGTATTCAGCTGGGCAAAGTTGAAAAAATATCTCATAGACAATGAGAACGAAGCCAATGCAAAGAGGGAAAAGGGAGAGCCGTGGTCGAAAGACTTTGGTAAGGACATCATAACATCTATGCTCCGTGACAAACAGAGATTATTTGCTTATGAGTTCGAGGGCTACTGGAAAGATGTTGGAACTCTTGACTCACTGTGGGAGGCGAACATGGACCTACTAAGTCCAAGTGTTCCTCTCGATTTATATGATCCTAACTGGAAGATATATTCGCGTAACAACAACTATCCGCCACAGTATGTAGGCGAGAATGCCTGCATAGAGAACTCCATGATATCAGAAGGTAGCACTATCGATGGAACAGTCGATTTCTCTATCCTCTTTTCGGGAGTTACTATAGAACCTGGTGCCTCTGTGAATTACAGCATCATAATGCCCGGAACTGTTATAAAGTCGGGAGCTGTTGTTGAATATGCTATCGTCGGAAGTGACAGCGTTATCGAAAACCGTGCGCATGTAGGTTTAAGTCCTGAAAAAGTGGATAACAGAAGTGACTGGGGCATTGCCGTTGTCGGACATAACGTTACTGTTTCAGCTGAAAAGGTCGTAGAGCCGAAACAGATCATCGGCGAAAATATCTGACGGAGGAATGTACTATGAGTGTTAATTATAATGTTTTGGGACTTGTCTTTGCAAGTATGCACGATTCTTATGTCAGCGAGCTGACAAAATCAAGAACAATGGGTTCTATACCTTTCGGGGGACGTTATCGCCTTATAGATTTTCCTCTGTCAAACTTCGTAAACTCAGGAGTTTCAGAGGTAGGTGTAATCACGAAATCAAACTACGGTTCTCTTCTTGATCACCTTGGATCAGGACGTGACTGGGATTTGGCACGTAAAAAGGGAGGACTTCATCTACTACCTCCTTATAGCCAAACAGGCGGTATATATAAAGGAAGACTTGATGCGCTCAATAATATATGGGGCTTTGTCGAGCACTCAAATGCAAAGTATGTAATAATGTCAAACTGCGATGTTGTTACAACTATAAACTTCAATCCTGTGCTCAAACAGCACATGGACAATGAAGCCGATATAACTCTTGTATACAGCAGAAGCTATTATGACGGCGAAAAGAGCAACTGTGCAACATTGCTTGAATTTGATGAAGGAAACTGTCTTAAGGATGCTCTTGTGGCTCCTCAAATCAAAGGCGAATGCAATCTCTGGCTTGAAATGTGTATAATCACAAAAGAATTCCTCAAGAAGGTTGTAGCCGATGCGGTAAGCCGTAATCAGCACAGCTTTACACGTGAGATACTCCAGAGTGGCAATAAGGATTTCAAGATCATGGGCTACAAGCATGACGGCTTCTTCACAAGGATAGACAGTATACAGGACTATTATAATGCAAGCAGACTTCTTCTTGATCCTACAAAGAAAAATGCGCTGTTCATGAAGAATATGCCAGTCTTTACAAAAATAGGCGACAACGGTCCAGTAAAGTATGGACTTGAATCAAATATCAAAGATTCGCTTATAGCGGATGGATGTATAATAGAAGGAACAGTTATCAATTCTATTCTGTTCAGAGGAGTAAGGATAGGGAAGGATACTGTGGTAAAGGACAGTGTGCTATTTCAAGGAACAAAGGTAGGCTCAAGCTGTAGCATATCATCGGTGATAACCGATAAGAATGTAGAGATAAGCGATGCAAAGGTGCTTACGGGCTCCGAGACATATCCGCTTTATATTGGAAAAGGCGGTAAGATCTGACGGCGGTGATAATATATGAAAATACTTTTTGCTGCCAGTGAGGCTGTACCATTTGCAGCCTCGGGCGGTCTCGCAGATGTTTCTGGTTCGCTTCCTAAAGCAATAAAGTCAAAAAGACACGATTGCAGAGTGGTGATACCTCTCTACAAGTCGATAAGACCCGAGATCCGTGATAAAATGGTATTTCTCACTAATATTACTGTTGACGTTTCGTGGCGCAAGCAGTATTGTGGGATATTTATGACTATATATGAAGGGATAACATATTACTTCATAGATAATGAGTACTACTATTCAAGAGACGGCCTGTATGGATTTTATGACGACTGCGAGAGATTTGTCTTCTTTGACAGGGCCGTTCTAGAAATGCTTAAGTATATAAAATTTACCCCAGATATTATAAACTGCAATGACTGGCAGACAGCGCTGATACCCGTTTACTACAATGTATATTATAAGTATCAGCAGGGATATGACGGTATCAAGATTGTATACACTATCCATAACATCGAATATCAGGGAAAGTACGGAAAAGAAGTTCTTAGCGAACTCATGGGCATACCTATGTATAACGCAGGACTGATAGAGTACGACGGCTCTGTGAATATGATGAAGGGTGCTATTGAGACCTCGGATATGATAACTACAGTCAGTCCAAGCTATGCATGGGAGATAATGGATCCGTGGTATGCACACGGTCTTGATAGGATACTTGTAACAAAGCAGTATAAGCTTCGTGGTATAATGAACGGCATAGATACTAAGCTTTACGATCCGGAGAAGGATAAGGCCATAGCTGCAAACTATTCTTCAAAGAAGCTTGATGGAAAAGCCAAGTGTAAGGAAGAGCTCCTGAAGGAATTCGGACTTGCTGAAGGTGACGAGCCTGTTATAGGTATCGTTTCACGATTCGTAAGGCATAAGGGCATAGACCTTATCCGCTGTGTATTCGAGGAAATGATACATGACGGAATAAAATTCGTTATACTCGGAAGCGGAGAAAAGATATATGAGGATTTCTTCCTTGAAATGGCCGCAAGGTATCCGGAAAGGATTTCGGTAACGGTAGGCTTTGAGCCAGAGCTTTCTCATAGGATTTATTCGGGAGTTGATATGTTCCTGATGCCTTCTCAGAGCGAGCCGTGTGGACTAGCGCAAATGATAGCCATGAGATACGGAGCCGTGCCGATAGTCAGAGAGACCGGCGGACTGAGAGATTCAGTGCGTGATAACGGTGGAGATGACGGGAATGGTTACACTTTCAAGACATATAATGCAAATGATATGCTCGAAGCGGTCAAACGTGCATGGAACGATTATAACGACAAGAACGTATGGAAAGAGCTTGTAAAAAGAGCTATGGAGTGCGATCATAGTTGGTCGAAATCTGCTGAAATGTACATTAGTACATATAAGGAACTTCTTGCTATGGATAATTGATAAAAAAAGGCGTCTTAGTACGCCTTTTTTATTTCTGAAACGACCATTTATCCGCGAAATTCTTGTCTGTCCGTTATTTCGTACAAAAAGAAACAAATTATTTGGGTAAAATTTGATTTGACAAATTGCGTAAGAGATGATATAATTTAGTTACTGTCCGACAAGGAAGGAAAAGCTTGGATAAAAAATTTCGAAAAAAT
>NZ_JAGCFH010000076.1 GCF_017650195.1 Ruminococcus sp.
CACATATACGAATTTCCTCTTGGTGTGTACTCTACATCGTAGGTAAGTACGATATTTCCGAATGCCTTGTAGTTTTGCTTCTGACTGTCGAAATTCTTGCCCATACGTGCAAGGAAGTTTTCAATGTTGCTCCATGAGCAGGTGAAGGAACCTGCGCCGGGATTCATAGATACCTGTCCCTGTCCGTTCTGGTTCCACATTTCGTAGTCATAACCGCCGATATTACCTCTGTCCTGCTGGTCAGCAGCAGAAGCAACTGCGGGTATGCTTGCTGCGATCATCATTGCCGAAACTGTACCACTGATGATCTTCTTGAATTTTTTCAGCTTCACTTCGATCACTCCTTTGAGTTATTTTGCCGGGTTAAAATGTGTGATATTTGTAAAGACCAGTAATCCCCGTGAACGAGCTCGTTATATTTATCTGTTTATTATTATATAATTTTGGCAAAATCAATGCAAGCCATTTTTTGCTCTTACTATACTCTTCGACCAAATATTGCGAATTTATACAATTTGTATATGGCTAAAAATCGGCAAAAACAACGCATTACCTTACAAAAAACGCAAAAAATAATAAGCGAACAGGCTTTGAAATTTTTTCTTTCAGGGGCATAAAAATAGTAAAAAATTGTTATTTTCTCTTCATCTGAAAAAGCCTGCTCGCTAAAACAATTTATTTATGCTCTGTAAAAATCTCGTTTCTTTTCACACTGAATGCAGCATCACTGCCGACGCATATTTTTTCCATGTCAGCTCCATTTATGTCCTTCATGAAAAAATGGCAACACCGAAAAATATTATATTCCGGTATTGCCTGATCGTACATTAATTCAAGTACATTATAAAATTGTTATTATAAATCAAGTCATTTTTTTCCCTGCTTTCCGCCTTTGTTTCCGTTAACAGAGATATTGAAATTACCATTTTTCGCGGTGAGAGTAATAGTTCCGCCCTTTTTCAGTCTTCCGAAGAGCAGTTCGTCCACGAAGAGGGGCTTGATCTCATTCCTGATTACGCGGTCTACCTCTCTTGCGCCGAATTCGCGGCTTATGCCTCTTTCCTTCACGAGTTCCCTTGCGCTCCTGTCAACTGATATCTCGGTCTTCTTAGCTTCAAGCTGCTGTGCAAGCTCACCCAGCTTCTTTTCCACAACTCTTTCAGCCATTGCGTCGTCCATGCCGTTGAATACTACTATCTTATTGAGCCTATTTCTGAACTCCGGCTGGAAGGTCTGCTTAACCGCCTCCATAATGGCGCTGCTATCGAGGCTTCCACTCTGAAAGCCTATAGTGCTCTTGCCGATGCGATTAGCGCCAGCATTGGAGGTCATTATTATTATGACGTTCCTGAAATCAGCTTTTCTACCCTGATTATCGGTAAGCGTCGCATAGTCCATGACCTGTAGGAGTACGTTGTATATATCGCTGTGAGCCTTTTCTATCTCATCAAGGAGGAGTACAGCCGACGGACTCTTTCTCACAGCTTCCGTAAGCAGTCCGCCATCCTCATATCCACATATCCTGCCGGAGAGCCTATTAGCTTTGCGACAGCATGTTTTTCGCCGTATTCGCTCATATCGAAGCGTATCAGCTTAACGCCCAGCTCCTCCGCCAGTCTCTTTGCAATCTCGGTCTTTCCCACACCTGTAGGACCCACGAACAACAGACTTGCCAGCGGCTTATTCTCGTCGAGAAGTCCTGCTTTTGAGTACTTCACGGCGTTTACCACCTGTGTCACAGCCTCATCCTGTCCGAATATCTTTGCCTTGAGCTTTCCTTCTAACTCCGCAAGACCTGTAACGTCATCCGTGGCGACGGTCTCCACCGGCACCCTGCATATAGTGGTCAGCACCTGATTTATGATATTCTTGTCTACAATACTCAGCTTTCCTTGCATCGGGTGCAGCTTCACATAAGCCCCTGCCTCATCAATAAGGTCGATAGCCTTGTCGGGGAGGAACCTTTCATTTATGTACTTTGCGCTCATGCTCACGGCATATCTGAGCACTCCCTTGGCGTATTTCACCCCATGGAAGCTCTCGTACTTCTGCCTGAGCCCTTCAAGTATCTCAACTGTCTCATCTTCTGTAGGCTCTTTTATCTCCACGTTCTGGAACCGCCTTACAAGGCTTTTGTTCTTCTCGAAATACTTCTTGTACTCCTCGAATGTAGTGGCGCCTATAAAGCGTATCCTCCCGTCCGCGAGGTAGGGCTTCAGCATATTCGAGGCGTCGAAGGAGCCCTCTCCTACAGCACCTGCACCGGAGAGATTATGTATCTCATCTATGTAGATTATAGGCTTTTCCTCCTTGCCTATCTCCGAAAGCACTTTCTTGAAACGCTTTTCAAAATCGCCCCTGTACTGTGTGCCTGCAAGCATACCGCCGAGGTCGAGAGCGAAAATCCTTGCACCAGCAAGGGGTTCCGGCACCATTCCGCTGTTTATGAGCTGTACCAGCCCGTAGGTAATAGCAGTTTTTCCAACACCAGGTTCGCCTATGTGAAGCGGATTGTTCTTTTCCTTCCTGCACAGTATCTGTATAGTCCTGTCCAACTCGGCTTCACGTCCTATAAGAGGATTAGCATCTCTGAGAGTATCGTTGAGGCAGGGAGCATATAGCCTCCAGCCGCTCTGGCTTTCCTCGGGGTCGCCTGTTCTGATCTCGCCAGTCTCGTTTACCTTTTCATACTCCTCTATCTCAGCCATTTCCTGCAAGAGGTCAGCCTCTGCGATCCCCTGCTTCTCCATGAAGTATATGGCATAGCAATCATCAAGGTTCCACAAGCCGTGGATTATATGTCTCAGGTGTACCTTCTGAGAACCGCTGCTGTATGCGCTTTTTGCAGCATAGTTCATGAGCATGTTCACGCCGTCAGAGAGCTCCGGCATTTCCACCTCAGCCTTTTCCATGTACTCCTCTGCATACTCCTTAAGGTAGTCCTCCAGCATACCGGCATTTCCACCGCACTCCTCAAACGCCTCTGTAAATACCCTGTCCCTCAGCATCATCAGCAGGAGAAGCTCAGGGGTAACGAACTCATAGTTTCTTTTCTTTGCGTATTCCATGGCCTGATAGAGTATATCAAGCGCTTCCTTTGACAGATCCATTTCAAGCCTCCTCCACAGTTACTCTCAACGGAAAGCCCTGTTCCTTAGCCCTATCCAAAGCGATCCTTGTTTTGGTGACAGCGATATCGTAAGGGTACTTTCCCACGACAGCCTGTCCGTTCTTATGGATATTCATCATAATAGCCTGAGCGGTCAACTCGTCCTTATGGAAGACGTCAATGAGTAACGCCACTACAAATTCCATAGTTGTGAAATCGTCGTTTATCATTATGACATTATACTGTTTTGGCTCCTTGAGCCTGTTTTTGGTACGTTCCTTAGCCGCACCCTTTACTGACATACCGTTCACCTCCGTTCTATTCGGCATTTTTATCTATTATACCACAGTCTGCTGTTAAAGTCAAAGAAAACCTCACATTCTCATAGTATCGACCTTACGCGAACCGCTGTCGGAGACAAAAAGCTGTCCCTGCATCTTACAGGGACAGCTTTTTACCTGTCGAGCACCAGAATGTTCTGATGATTGTTATAGTTCCTTCCGGACTTCTCCCACCACAGCTTCATGGCAAGGCATACCAGCAGGAAGCCTGCGATATATACCGTCGCTGCAGCTACTGCCGCCTGATGCAACGAAAGCCCAAAGCCGTAATTTGACAGCCTCATTCTTTTCAGCAACGGCACCTGATCTAAGAAAAGGATGAAAAGAAGTCCCAGAAATACCGTAATGAACTTGTTCTTCTGCTTTTGCATTGTCGCATTCAGCAGACAGGCAATGACAGTATCCACAGAATCAATGATGAGGAGGTCGGCTGCTGTGTCAGCTCCGCATCTGACCATTGCTATAGTGAAGACGAAGATATCCAGTACTATACAGAGCGCTCCTACAACTGCTACCGGAACTAAGGTAAAGAGTATCTTAGCCTGCGGCAGCGATCCGAAAAGTTTATAGCGTGATATTTTTACGTTCCCCCAGAAAAAAATTACTATCAGCATACAGTGCATCAATCCCATGACGCCGAGCATATCCCAATAATCCTTATCGCCTCTTTTCGCCGGATCAGTCGCCATAGCCACAAGAGCCATTATAGCTGTGCCCAGACCGAAAACAAGAAATATAATGCTGAAAGATGTCATAATATACATCTTCACTGCCCTTCCAAAATCCTTCATAGCTGACCTCCCTAATTATCCCAGTATTTTTTTCTGTAATTGATATGAACCGCCCTGAGCGAAATCGGCATAAGGAACGCAATCGCAGCAGCTGCAGCTATATGCGGAGCGCCTATCTTACCGTCAGTTAGACTCATAGCTGCATACCCCACACCGATCGTGAGAAAGAAAACTATCGAAAAGCAGACACCGGCAAGAGCCTTGTTTCCCAGAAGCTTTAAAAACATCGAGACAGCAACAAAGAGCATGATGAATATAAACGTGGAGATACAGCTGTTAATGCCATACTTCAGCTTAATTAAGCCTGTTGCATCAAGGATCACCACTACCGCTAAATAGGCAAGCGTTGTAAGTATACGCTCGGCTGCAGTCATTATATCCGCTCTGACAAAGGTATCGAAGCCGCCCTTTACCGTTCGGAAGTACTTACCTCCCGGGGAGTCTTTTTCATAATACAGGAACATACGCAGCATTACTGTTATGCCACACCACACTGGCATTAGTGCATCAGCGGCCTCAGGGTTTAAAAATCCATCTCCGCTCATAAAAGAGATGAAACATAACAAAAATATACCTATCAAAAACATTCCCAGCGCAGTAATAGAAATCTTTGCCACATTTTCACAAAAGCCCTTGCCGTTATATATACGGTATGCTTCTGCATAAGTGATATCCGATCTGTTATTCTCCATCTTTTTCCGCCTTTCTCAGTATGCCGACACTGAGTTGCTGCAAGGTAGGCTTTTCTATGGCTGTATCAAGCTTTGACAGCAGCACCGTATTCTCCGCAGGAGCTATTCCTTCGAAATTTGTGCTGTTTCCGTTAAAGGACAGCATCAACTTTTTTGCCTCCTCAGCCTTGTCGGCTTCGCCATGAACAAGTACGTATTTCTCTTTCAGGTCCTCTACAAAGCCCTGCTCAGTTATCCTTCCGTCAGCCATAAATATCGCATAGTCCGTAGCATATTCCATGTCCGCAATATTATGGGTAGAAAATATTATGCTCTTCTGCCCGTTGCCTTCCGCTATATACTCTCTGAACATATCGCATAGCATATCCCTTGCAAGTGGGTCAAGTGAGGAAGCCGGCTCGTCAAGCACAAGGAGATTGGTATCCCTTGCAAGAACAGCAGCAAGATACGCTCTCATGCGGTTTCCGTCGGACATTTTAACAAGACTTTTCTGCTTTTTTTCATCCGGATCACCCAGCTTGAACTTTTTGCAAAGTCCTGCAAATTTTTCCCTGCTGAAACCATCAAAAGCAGTTTCCATAGAAGTCCTGATATTTTTAAGTTTCCAGTCAAAGGGGAAGAAATTAACCGATGAGCAGTAACCTATCCTGTTCCTTATCTTGGAACTGTCAATACCCTCGCTTCCGCCAAAATATACGGTACTCCCGGAATCCATGCCAGTAACTCCGCATATAACATCTATGAGAGTGGTTTTTCCGGCACCGTTGGCACCTATGAGAGCTGTCGAAAAGCCTGCCGGTATTTCAGTATTTATTTCGCCAAGAGTAAATCCGCTGTATTTTTTTACGATATTGTTTATTTTAAGTACATTTTCCATATATTATCCACCTTTCACTTACTCGTCAATAAGCCATAAAGTCCTGAGAGTACCGCAAAGCTCCTCCAGGCCAATACCTGCTATTTTTGCCGAATGTATTGCGTTTGTGAGGTCTTCCTCAAGCTGTCTCATATACTGCTCCTCCAGCATTTTTTTATCCTGAGCATTTACGAAATAGCCCTTTCCTTTTGAAGCTGTTATAAGCCCCTCCTCTGAAAGCTCCTCATACGCCTTCATGGTAGTTATGACGCTTATTTTCAGATTCTGAGCAAGTACTCTTATAGAAGGGAGCATATCACCGCTTTTCAGCTTCCCGGAAAGTATCTGATCTCTGAGCTGTGATGCTATCTGTTTGTAGATAGGTTCGTCTGAGTTCTGATATATTTTCAATACGGTTCCTCCTTTCGGTCACCCATTCCGTGCTTAACTGTTTATGTGTTCTATAAACAGTATATAACAGTTGCATGATTTTGTCAATAGTTTCCTTTCCTGAAAATCAAACAAAAATCGTATCCCGTTTATATGCACAATCTACAAAGGCAGATTTTTTATTCGATAAAGAAAAAAAATCCGCAGGCTCATCAATCTGCCTGCGGACTCGGTATATAGCGCTTTTCGGTTGTTTTCTCCTGTATTATTCAAAGAATAAGAATACTTTCAGGTGTTTATTATTATTGGAAAATACTCTATAAAAATTATACTATCATATAATTTTGAACATTTCAAGTTTCAACAGTAACAATTTTTTAGCCCAATAATTGTAATATTTATCGATTGATTTTTTATTTTAAATAGGGTATAATTTAAAAAAATGGGTAAAAATAGGCATTTTATCATCGTTTTTGTTTCAAATCATAAAACATTATCCGCTGTGAATGCAAATATTGCTCATCGGTTCGGGGGAACAGATAAAGCAGCGGAAATACCAGCGAACAGCTGTATAAGGAGGGGCTAAAAATGTTTCGCTGAAACATAGTAAAAACATAGTAACTTCAAAATCATTATGGAGAAATGGGATTCTGTCATTTGCAGAAACGTCTTAATCTAAAATCCACTACACATCTATTCAAAGGCAGTAAAAATGCATAATACAAAAATAAGAAAGATCATTATGTGCTTTTGATTCTTAATATTATCAGTATGATAGCTTTTCGTCTTAGTACATATATAGAAAACGCTTCAAAGACGCTTCAGCATCATTTTTGTTTTATTTTTATTTTCAATACTAAATCTGATAATGATAAATAAGATTCAAGGTAACGATCCCCACCCCTGAACGGCGGCTCTACGGCCTTCGTTCAATACGAAAAAGGAGTTTATTATGAATTTTAAAGTAATGGGTATAACCGCAGGACGTAAAAACAGCAACAGTGAAATATTATTAAAGGAATCGCTTCTTGCCTGTCAGGAACAGGGCGCAGAAATAACAATGATAAACCTCAGGGACTACAATATCCTTGACTGCACCGGCTGCACCTCATGTACAATGGGTATGTCCATGGGAAAAAATACAGGCTGCGTACTCGCTGATAAGGACGACAAGGACAAGATAATGCAGGTGATGCTGGATCAGGACGCTGTTATCTTCTCAGCTCCCACATACGCTCTCATGCCCTCGTCGCTCTTCCTTAAATTCATGCACAGAAACCTTGCCTATGAGACAGCTTTTCTTCAGAAGATAGGCGCTATACAGTCTCACGACCGTGTTGGAGCTCTCATTGCTGTAGGTGGCTCATACCGTTCATGGCAGTCCCTCAGCCTTGAATGTATGCAGATAACAACAGTAACCAACAGCTTCAAGGTAGTGGATATGTATATGGCTACTGGAGTTCCGGGCCCAGCTCAGGTCCTGCTCTATGAGGAAAAGCTCGCAAGGGCAAGGGAAATAGGCGAAAATGTAATGAAAGCTCTCAACACTCCCCCGGAAGAGCGCAAGTGGCTGGGCGATCCGGATACCGGCTGGTGTCCAAACTGCCACAGCAACAGTCTTTGTCTCGGTGATACTCAGTGGAGAGGTCTTAAGTACCCTATAGAATGTACAGTCTGCGGAGCCGGCGGCGACCTTGAAAAGACACCCGACGGCAAATGGAAGTTCGTTATCGCAGAAAATGGACTGGAACGCGACCGTACAACTGAGGAAGGACGCGGAGTACACTGCGACGAAATAGCTGAGGTACAGGGCGGCTTCTTTACTAATCCGGAGAATCATAAGCTCGTAGCCGAGAGGCTCCCCAAGTACACGAAGATACAGTTCAAAGGTCTCTGAGCTCAGGACAGCTCTGTATAATAAAAATACAAGCCATAGTATTTCACTTTTACTAAAAAGGAATACTATGGCTTTATTTTTGCGTAATTTTTCGGTAAATAGCTTTTGGTGTGGTTTTTAGTCCGCTGAACGTTCGTCTTTCTTACGACCACCATAAAAGTTTTTCACTTCATTTATCAAGCCGCTGATTTGGAGCCGAAAGAACTATCAGCCAGCCTTTTCTGATCCAGAGACTTCGTCTACGTAAAAGTCTGTAAGGCTGTCGGGCGATTCAATGTAAAGCTGGAGCTTCTCGGCTCCCTCAGGTATCACATAAGCTGGATTCTCTAGAGTTATCCACTCGCCGCTCTTTGCCTTTGCAAGAGCAACCTCGTCGTACTTCTCGCCTTCATAATTATACTGCATGGTCATCTTCATGGTGACTTCTTCTCCGCTGTTCTGCATTACCTTTGCCTTGAAGCTGTACGCCTCGCCTGGCTTGTAGGTGTCACTACTGAGCATTATCGCCGCACCGTTCCAGTTATCAGTCCTTCCGCTTACGGACAGGCACTGCTTGCCGGCATAGGCATTGTCCATATCTATAGTAACAAGCGGACCGCCTCTGGTCATCCAGTTTTCGACGCCATTCTCAAAGCCTATCTCGAAGAAACCTACCTCCTCTGGAGTGGTATTGTCGGCGGAGTTTATCTTTGCGATAGCCTCCTTGTCAACGGTTACCTCAATATCTTTTGCCTCGGAGTAAGTACCCTCCACCTTAAGCTCGTTCTTGTATATAGTTGCCTTGCCTTGTGACTGGTATCCCTCGATATTAAGAGCTACCTCGTACATCTTTCCGAGCTCGAGGCCGCACTGCTTCCATGCGTCGAAATGCTTGGACACAGATATAGTGCCCTCTATCTTTGTGCCGTTTGCCTGGGGCTTTGTCTGCCTTACGCTCCAATACTGGTCAAAGGTCTGGATATCGTCTATTGAGGGCTGCTCCACTCTTGTGGTCTTGTATATATCATATACGCCGCCGTCAACCTTTACGGTACCAAGAGCCATAGGAGCTCCGGGCGGACGCCACGTTCCCCATGATTCTACTATATAATACTCTATGAGCGGCTCTCTCGTCCAGCCGTAGACACACATATATGAATTGCCGTCAGGCTGGTAGTCTACGCCGTAATCTATGGAAATATTTCCCATTTCGTCGTAGGTCTGGGTGCAGTCATACTTCTTTCCTCGTCTGAATAGAGCGTTGTTTATGTTGCTCCACTCACAGGAGAAGCAGCCGCCACCGGGCTCAACATTAAATGTTGTATCTCCACTGTCCTTCCACAGCTCGTAATCGTAGCCGTCAGCCGTGTCTGTAACATTCTCTGTGAATACCAGTGTTTCTCTTTTTTCTGTTTCTTTTGAAGAATCAGGTTTGCTGGAGTTACTGTTAGCACCGTTGCAGCCTGCTGATACACTCATCATGCATATAAAAGCCGTAACTATCGAGAGTTTTCTTATAAAACCTTTTAACATCCGGTCATTGACCTCCATTCGATTCATATTGACTGGCTAAGCGCAGTCATTACTATTATTGATTGTACCATATACAAATAATTTTACAAGTCATTTTTTGCGGCAGCTCGGTCAAATATTGCGTTCAATCACAAAGGAAGTTTTCACTTTTTACCTGTAGCAAGCGGAAATCATTGACCGCAATAAATGGTATGGCAGCTTTCACAGGATAATCAGTCCTCTGTATCCGCTATAACTATCGTGCATAAGGCATTACAGATTGTCCTGGATATTGGTCTGGACTTAAATAGTGACAAATGTCACTGAGAAAATGACATTCATTACTTGAGAAAGGTTCGCAGAATAAATATAATAAAATCATGAGAAATCACTTTGGAGGTGCTTTTTATGAAAAACAAAAATATCTTTCAGAGCATAAGGTGTGCTGCAAACGGTATCGCCGAATGCTATAAAAGCGAAAGGAACTTCATGGAGTATACGGCTATTGCCCTTTTCGTCCTGATGCTTAATATCCTGCTCCACTGTGCAGTATGGGAGTACATTGTATTCTTCGCACTTGTGACCGCAGCCTTCTCGGCGGAGTTCCTCAACACCGCTATCGAGCGAGTTATCGACACATACGATAACACAGTAAGCGAAAAAAACCGCTTCATCAAGGACGCAGCCGCAGGCGGCGTGCTCGTGATAGCTCTGGCGTTCTTTGCATCAGAGGCCGTCATACTCGTGCCAAAGGCTCTGGCGCTGATAAAATGAGACTGGCTTCTGAAATAGCACAGATTTATGCAACTCTGACCTCAGTCATAATTGCAGGCGTGCTGAACATGATATTCGTGAAGTTGCCGATATTCAGGGGGCTCAGCAAACCCATTGACTGCGGAAGATGTCTGAGTGACGGCAGGAGGCTATTCGGTGACAACAAAACCTGGAAGGGCTTTCTCGGAATGGTCGCTTTGGGCGGCATATCTCAGGTGATATGGAGCACGGTATGCTGTTCTGTTCCGGCAATGGCGGAAAAAAATCAGTTCATTTCCGCTCACGGCATCAGTCTTGCAGCAAATCTCGGCGCGGGACTTATATTTGGTCTTGCTTACGCTCTCTTCGAGCTGCCGAACAGCTTCATAAAGCGCAGGCTCGGCATTGTGGCAGGTAAAACGGACAAGGGCCTCAAAGGCGCGTTATTCTATGTAATAGACCAGATAGACTCCCTTCTAGGAGTAGTCCTCTGTCTCAGTTTCCTCTGCACTATCAGTTTCGCCCAGTACTGGCTTTACATACTTGTGGGATTTTTTACACATTCGGCTGTAAACCTGATACTCTATGCTCTCAGGATACGCCGGAACATATAAAGGGAGGGAACTACCATGTTAAAACGACTAGATATATACTTCAAGGAGATGTATCCACTCTTGCCGCGACTTCTCCTAGGATTCATAGTTTTCGGCGAGATATACTTCATCGTACTGCTCAATAACGGGATCACGAATTTCAGCATATCATTTGCCGAATTCATAGGCGGCTTCACTGTATTCAGCTTTCTGTGCTGGCTCAGGATAGCCGACGACTTCAAGGACTACGAGCTTGACTGCCGCCTTTTTTCGCAGCGTCCGCTGCCCTCTGGAAGAGTTACAAAAAAGGACCTTGCAATATTCATAACTTCGCTTATCGCGGTAACTGTACTGCTCAATTTCGTTTTCCTCAATAACTTCCTGTTCTTCCTGTTCCTTTATATTTATGGCACTCTCATGTCGTTGTGGTTCTTCCAGAAAAAGAAGATACAGAAAAGCCTTCCACTGGCACTGATAACACATAATCCGGTGCAGATGATACTGAATATATATATTATCTCCTTCACCTGCATAAAGTACGGTCTTTCAGCATTTACTCTCACCAACTTTCTTGCAATGATGACACTCTATTTTCCAGCTCTTATATGGGAGATATCCAGAAAGATAAGAGCCCCAAAGGACGAAACAGAATACGTTACCTATTCAAAGCTCTTCGGCTACAAAAAGCCAGTAAGGTTCGTCCTCATACTCACTATAGTTGATATAATCACAAATATACTCCTTGTGTACAGGCTCAGTTTGCTGTCCGTGGCAGCTCTGCTCATAAACACCGCATGGATGACCTACAAGTTCGTAGAGTTCATGGACGACCCTACAAAGTTCAAGCTTGTTGACAAGGTGGAGAAATACACATACATACAGGAGAGCATAATGCTCATTACAGTCGCAGTCTATATCATCTCAAGCAGATCAGGAGTGATGATGTTATGATCACAGAGAAGAATTTCAGGAAATACAGAATAGGCGCAAAGGCGCAGAGACTGTTCATCATGAGAGAGAACGGTCTCAATGTTCCGGAACTGGTCTGCGTTCAGAGCGCAGACAGCCTCAGGGACTTCCCCTTCGATATGAACGGGCTCTACTCGGTGCGCTCATCAGCTGACTGCGAGGACGGAGATTCGATGTCCTTTGCCGGACAGTTCAGCACCTGCCTCAATGTTAGAGGCATAGAGCTCGGCAAATACGTGAGAAGGTGTCTCTCCTCGTCTGAAACGGCTGAGGAATATATGATAAGCATGGGAAAGGACCCGGAGGAAGCACATATAACAGCTATCATACAGAAAATGGTCCCGTCTGAGCTTTCTGGCGTAATCTTTACCGCAAACCCTCAGGGCATACTCAACGAGACGGTAATAGTCGTGGGAAGAGGTCTCGGCTGTAATGTGGTGGAAGACAGGACGGACGTTACACACTATTATTACAATACCACCGATGACCTTTACTGCCTCGAAAGGCAGAACGATTCTCCCCTGCTCACCGATGAACAGCTAAAGGAGCTCATTAATATATCGAAAAAGATATGCTGTATCTTCGGCAGGCGTCAGGACATAGAGTTCGCAGTAGAAAGCGGAAAGATATACGTATTACAGTCAAGACCTGTGACTTCTCTCACCGACGACGCAGTAACCGTTCTTGACAGCAGCAATATCTCCGAGAGCTATCCCGGCATATCACTGCCCATGACGGAAAGCTTCGTCAGCGAGGTCTATTATCAAGTGTTCAGAAGCTGCATAAAAAGAGCTACAAAAAACGACGGCACTGCCGAACGAATTGACGCTTCATTGAGGAAGATGACCGACAGTGCAAACGGCAGGATATACTACCGCATAAGCAACTGGTACGATATAATACTCCTACTCCCCTTCAGTAAAAGAATTATCCCCATATGGCAGGAAATGCTTGGAGTAAGGGATAAGGAAGTCACTCACGGTGATAAAAAAGCAGGTTTCATGACCAAGCTCAGAGTAACAACTTCCTTCTTTCAGCTTCTCTCCACAAACCGCAGGAATATGAAGGAACTGGAGGAATACTTCGGCGATGTCTATAAAAGATATTCGAACGCCATATCTGGTACCGATGACCCGGAGACTCTTCTTGAGCTGTACTGCGGCCTCAGAGACGAACTTGCTGAGCACTGGGACTTAACACTTGTAAACGACCTGTATACCTTCATTTTCACAGGTCTCCTCAAAAAGTGCCTTACAAGAAAATACGGCGAGAAGGGGCAGGAGCTGACAAATCTATTCATAGCTGGCAGCCGTGATATCGAAAGTATGAGACCGGTAAAAATGCTGGCCGATATAAAGAAGTGCTTCACTGAAAGCGGCGCTCTTGACGACCTACGTTACGTGACCGACGAGGAAAGTTTTGAACGGGCTCTAAGCAAGTGCAGCAACGGCGCAAGGCTCATATCGCAGTATATTGACCTTTACGGTGACAGATGTCCCGAGGAACTGAAGCTTGAAACAGTCACCTACCGCATGAAGCCTTATCTGCTTGCGAAAAATATCGTAAGTGCAGCAGAATGCGGAACCACAACGGAAAAAGAGCTGCCAAAGCGTGGAATACTCGCGGATATCTTCGCAAGAAAAGCCGCAGCAGGCATAAGACTGCGCGAAAGCTCCCGTATGTCAAGGGGAAGAATATTCGGTCTGGTTCGCGAGATTATTAACAAGACCGCTGAGGCTCTCTGTGCTCAGGGGCGTCTCAGCAATTCCGATGATATCTACTATCTCAGATTCGATGAGCTGTTTGAAGCTGTGGGAAATAAAAATACGGAGCTCAGAGAGCTTGTGAGAAAGCGCCGTGAGACCTACAGGAGCTTTGAAAAGCTACCGCTGTATTCAAGACTTGTATTCGCAGGTGAGCCCGTTGACAAACAGCTGGCTGACGCCTCGGCAGGAAGCCTAATAAGCGGCGACACCCTCAGGGGTATACCATGCTCTTCTGGCGATGCAGAGGGCGAGGTCCTCGTGGTGGACAAGCTCACTCCCGACCTTGACAGCGACGGGAAAATAATCGCTGCAAAAATGACTGATCCCGGCTGGGTATTCCTTCTCAGCAGGTCGGCAGGCATAGTCTCGGAAAGAGGCTCACTCCTTTCACATACGGCTATAATCTCAAGGGAACTAAAAAAACCTGCAGTCGTCGGCGTCAAGGAACTATTCTCCACTGTAAGGAACGGCGACAGGATACGCATAAACGGCTCTACGGGAACAGTGACCATACTTGAAAGAAAGATCACAATGAATGAGGCGATATAGTATGAAATATACTGCATATACCTTCACGGCAGACAGCAGCAAGGAACTTGCAGATTTCCTTTCACTGCCGAAAAAGCTTTACAAAAAGAATGAGCTGCCCCAGGACAGAAAGGAGGAGAGAGCTCTCCTCCGCGGCACCCATACCCTCAGCAGGTATTTCAGGGTGATACCTGTGATAGTCAGGGACGGTAACGGAAAAGCTGCCGCAAGGTGTGCAGTGACCATATATCCTGACCGCTCCTGCGCTTACTTTGGCTTATTTGAGTGCATAAACGATAGAAACGCCGCGGAAGCTCTATTTGAATGTGCCGAGAAAACAGCATCAGCAGAAGGCAAAATTTCACTAGTGGGACCAGTTGACTGCTCATTTTGGATACGCTACAGGCTAAAGACAGACAATTTCGGTTCACCTTACACAGGTGAGCCATACAATCCTGACTACTATGCCGGTCTCCTCGAGAGCTGCGGCTTCGACAGCTGCGGCGAGTATATATCAAATCAGTTCGGCAGGATACCAGAGGGGTACAGGGACGGAAAATTCAGCAGACGTCTCCCTCAGTTCATACAGAAAGGCTATGAGCTGAAAAGCCCGGACAGTAACAGCTTTGACCGCTGCCTCAGTGAGATATACCATCTGATAATTGAGCTTTACAGCGACTTTCAGACCTTCAGCTCAATAACCGAGGAGGAATTCACAGCACTTTACTCTCCGCTGAAACATATTGCGGACTTCTCAATGGTAAAGATAGCTTATTTCAAGGGGGAAGCTGTGGGATTCTTCGTATCGATACCCGATATTGGCAATGCCGCAAGGGGAAGTCTCACTCCCTCAAAGCTGATGAGGATACTTCGCACTAAGAGAAAATGCAGTCAGTATATACTCCTCTACCTAGGCATAAAGCCTGAGCACAAAGGGCTTGGTAAGGCGCTCACTGACGAGCTGTGCCGCACCCTGGCGGGAAACGGTGCTGAATCCGTAGGGGCTCTCATACGCGCAGGAAAGGTGAACGGTAGCTATTTTAGCAAGCTCGTTCAGAAAAAATACGAGTACAAACTTTATAGCAGGGAGGTCTCTCCCTGCTGAAGATTAAGAATAAAATCAACGTTAAGTATGCCGCCGCATGGCGGCATATTTTTTTACCTTTCCAAAACACGGAGCGATGTGACTAACGCCCCATACAATAGCCTAACGGCTCAAATCAAATTTTAACCGCGCAGACGTTGATTTCTGATGCATTTCATGGTATAATTATTATGAGTAAGTATGCGTTAACCGCAGCAAAAAAAGATCATGGTCAGGGATCGTTTGGCTATGCAAACAATTTTATGAAGAAAATTTCAGTATCACTAAGATAATCAGTAAATTTTTACGTCTAATATTATGAAAGGCGAAATTTTCAGAAAGGAGCCTGTCATGGATAATGGTTCAAGTAGCTACAGCCGTTATCTGGCCGGCGATGATGCCGCTATGGGCGAGCTTGTCCGGGAATATATGGACGGGCTCATCATATTTCTCAACAGCTTTACCAATAACCTTTCAGAAGCTGAGGATCTGATGGAAGAAACTTTCTTCAGACTTGCTTACAAAAAACCGCGATACACAGGAAAAAGTTCATTCAAGACATGGCTATACTCCATTGCAAGAAACCTTGCAATAGACAGCCTGAGGAAACGGAAGGGCATATCTCACGTTTCCGTCGAGGATTGCACCGATCTTTCAAGCAGCATTGATATTGAGGAACAGTATATCAATGAGGAACGAAAGGTCATTATCCACAGAGCTATTTCAAAACTCAGGGATGAATATCGTCAGGTAGTGTGCCTGATATACCTCGAGGGCTTTTCCAACGCTGAAACGGCGATAATAATGAATAAAAGCAATCGCCAGATAACTAACCTTTTATACCAAGCCAAACGAGCTCTCAAAGTTGAACTTGAAAAGGAGGGAATAACGTATGCGGGACTATGATGAAGTCACACAAGCCATACTCAAACGGCGTGATGAACAGATAGCAAAGGACAAACGCAGAGCCATTACTATAAAGCGCTGTGCTGCTGCCGCTCTTGCTTGCTGCGCTGCTGCCGTGATAGGTACGGGCATTGTAAGGTATGATAAGAGCAATTTTATTCAGCCTGACATCACCGATGTCACGCCTGCGGAAACCACTGGCTCAAGTTCCGGCAATGAGAGCATAACAACCACATATAACTCAAACGACACTGTAAAGATCACAACGGCGTTGTCTGAGGCTGCTGCGGAAATTACCCGTAAACGGGCAGATGAAAATATTATAGTGACAAGCCCGGCTGAGCCCGGCGCTTTCTGCACTGTCACTTTAAAAAACAATGAGAGTTCCGATACAGCGAGCAAAAACAACGACGTAACATCTTCGGGACGTGTGACTGTAGCGTCTGTAACCACTACAGTCACGCCTTCCGCCGTGTCAATCCACGAGGAGCGCATGAATATGCAGAGATTACCTGCATATCTGTCAGCCCTCACAGCATCAATGTCAACTGTTTTCTCTAAATCAGTCACCGATTACCATGTAAACAGCGACAGATACCCGAAACAGAAAAACGGAATTGAAAATATCACCAAAAACGGAATGACTACCGACCTTAATTCAGACGGCAGATCAGACCTTACAGACTGCTTCCTACTTTCGCTCTACTGTATGGCGGACGGTAATAACAGCTCCGCCGGAAGCAGCAGCGATGAGGTAAATCAAAATATAATCCTTAATGCTGACTACAATAACGACGGCAGCATTAATTACGACGACGCCTATATACTTATATGCGATTACCTCCTCAATAACAGGGTGACCTACAAGGACGTCCATCCGGGAACGTACGACCCTGATTTTAACGGAAGCATAAATCTCCCGGTCTTCTATGACAGCGACGAAACTTCCTTCGCAAGAATGGTGAGCGATTTGTCACATCAGCTGCTCATAGACCAGTACATCATCGAGGATATGGTTGATAACGATATCCTCGACCTTGATGTAAACGAAGACGGAGTTGTGGACATAACCGATTTCACTTATCTCATGGTCAACGGAGAGAATTATCTCGACAGCTACGTTGTTCCTGTGGAAGGCGGATATGCAACTGCTCCAAGGCCTCATACAATAGAACTTCCGGATAATATCCGGAAAAACTGCAACAGGGTTTTCTATGCTAGGCCCTTCCTATATTACGACAACTCCTACGAGGTCTCAATGTTTATATCCGGTCTGGGAAAATACTACGCTTCTCATACCATACTCATGCCGGAATACTTTGAAAACGATTTTTACGATGATATCATAGATTATGCAGACGAATACTCTATTGGAGACAAACTCCGCAGCAGCGCTATGGATATAGGTATAATCCCCGACGAGAACAGCTATTTCAAATTTGACAACGAGCTGTTTGAAAGCGGGTTCAGGACCTACTGCGATAACGTGCTGAGCGGAAAGCAACCTGAGCCAGACCTGAATATGGACGGAGCTGTGGACCACAAGGACTATGATCTCGCAAGCGCTTACATATTTGAAGTTGCTGCAGAGCACGATGAAAGCTCGGTTACAATGCCAGTGGACGTATGGAAAAACATCAGCAGCCGCTGCGACTTCAATCAGAACGGCACAAGCGGCGATATCTACGATATCTTTTTCGCTCAGATATATGTCCTCCTCACTGAGGACGACACAGCCGATACAGATACCGGCTCAGAAGCATACCCGAAGGATCCAGATACTATAAGCGGCGATGTAAACTGCGACGGCAGCATAGATATGTCTGACGCTGTCCTAATAATGCAGTATCTCTCCAATCCTAATAAGTATCAGATCTCAGAACACGGAATATCAAACGGTGACGCAGACGGAAAGGGCAACGGCATCACGCTTACCGATGTCCTTGCGATACAGAATTATCTGCTTAACGTAAGTCACAGCGACCGTTGATATAAATCAAAGTTTTTTACTCCTCATTACTATCATAGGCAGCCGCCTGAACCGGCTGCCACATTTTTTAGAGTGTACCTTCCCAAATATAAAAAAAGCAAGAAAGCCGTGCTGCCTATGCACGGCTTTCTTGTTCTGATTTGTCCCTTACAATTTTGTTTCGGGAATTATATCAATCTGTGCGGCGCTATGTGCAGATGCACCGCACAGACCAATACCGAAAAGAATTATTTATGACATTGACCAGCTGTCGAAGCTAAGATCTCCGTTAGCGATGAAGTAAATGTCTGTTGCGCCGCTCGGGATCTCTGCAAGTACTGTCTCGATCTCTGTCATAGAGCCACCGGCAGGTACTTCGATATAGCTGATAGCGTCGCCTGTTCTTGAGCCTGATGTTACCTTGATGATAGCTCCGCTCTTCGAAGAAGCCTTAGCTGTAAGTATTCCGTCCTTGACATTCGAGAAGTCGACCTTGCTTACCTTAGCCCATTCGCCCTTCTTGAACTCAACTGTTGTGTCGCCTACTCCGGATACGCTTATGCCCTTTGACTCGTTAGCCATTGTAGCTGCACGTACTGTCTTTGTAGGATCAAGATTCTCGATCTGCTTAACACCGGTCATATCGCCTCTTGCGCTAAGTGTGCCGTTAGATGAGTTGTAAGTACACTCATTGAGCTGAGTTGAACGGTAGTTTCTGTCCTTTCCTCCGTTCATACGCATCTCCTGCTGACGTGAGTGGTATGCTACGTAGTACTTATCCTTGAAGAAGATTATCGAGTGGTGGTTGTTACCGCCGTTGTCGATGCCCTGTGTTCCTGTGTTCTTGAATACGTTACCCTTCAGCTGGCTCGATGTCCAAGGTCCGAGAGGATTGGTCGAGGTCATGTAAAGGATATCTGCGTTGCCGAAGCCTACGCCGTTGATATTTGTGCCGTTGGGAACGTTCCAGTTAGCACAGTATGAGTAGTACCATGTGTTGCCTATCTTAATAACACTGGAGTCCTCAAAGAGGTACGGTGTCTGCATTGTCTGCGGTGTGCCGTCCAGTGAGATCATGTCCTTGCCAAGCTTTGCAACACGACCTGTCTTCGGATTGGAAACATCTCTGTTATCAACACCGCCGCCGAAGAAGATGTATGCTTCGTCTGTAGCCTCGTCATAGTATACGCCGGGGTCAAACATCCATACAACGTCTGAGCAGTTAGGTGACTGACCTGTAATCAGTGCGTGTCCGAGAGGATCCTTCCAAGGACCTGTCGGGCTGTCAGCTGTAAGCACGCCGATACCGCCGCCGCTGTTTGCGAAGTAGAGGAAGAACTTCGGCTTGCCATCAATCATCTTCCATGCAGCATCAGGTGCCCATGAGCATGATGCCCAGCTTGCAGCACCGTTCTTGGTTCTGCCGTTTCTGCCTGCTACAGGAATAGCGCCGTGGTCTGTCCAGTTAACGAGGTCCGCAGATGAGATACAGTTGATAGTACCAACATCGTAGGAGTTCTCCTGTATTGTATTGCCGCTGTATTCAAAAGCGTCGTTTGTTGTGTAGATATAGAGTCTTCCGTCATATACCATCCAGCCGGGATCTGCACCGAAACGCTGTGTGGTAAGAGGATTGTTCTCGTTATCCTTCTTCCATGACTCTGCCAGAGATACGCTGCCGAACTTGCTTGCAAGTGCAGAAAGATCAACATCGGGACCTGCTGGTTTGTTTACGGGGAATTCCTTGATCTTGCCAAGTATGAATTCCTGTATGCAGACAAGGTCTGTTACGTCAAATTCCTTGCTCTGGTCTACGTCGGCTGCCTTCTGAGTCATTGAATCAGTGAAACCGCCTGCGATCAAGCCTTTTCTTGCAACTATCATGTCAAGAGCATCAATCTGCTCATCGAAGTTAAGGTCGCCGGGTGTTACCTTGCGTACCTTGGGCTGTCCTGCGCCGTCTATCGTTGTGCCCTTGGGAGCTCCGATAGCTTCGTCGATATAGAAATCAAAGTAATCGCTAGTGTCAGTAGTTTCAACATAGATCTGGAGATTAGAAGCTCCAGAAGGTATCTTATAGCTATCATTTGAAAGCTGTACCCACTCGCCCTTCGGAACTGTGGCAAGTGCAATCTGATCGTACTTTGTTGATGAACCGTCAGAATACTGAAGTGAAAGCTTGAACTCCTGTGACTCAGAGGAGCCATCTGTATAACAAGCATTAACTGAGAAGCTGTACTCCTCGCCTGCCTCGAAGGCACTGCCGAGCGAAAGGGTCGCACCGTTCCATGAATTTGTTCTGCCAGTAACAGCAAGTGACTTGCTTCCTGCATACTTAGCGCTGCTGCTTGTCTCAACAGAAGCTGCACCTCTGCCTGACCAGTCGCCCGCACCGCTCTCGAATGTATCGTGGAACCAGTAGCCGTCCTCGTCGGGCTCAGACTGTGTAACAGGCGTTGTAGTTGTCTCCTCCTCAGGATCTGGATTGGATCCAGTTGTAACTGTTACCTTCTTAACGTTAGCTGAACCGTTGGATCTGTAGCCCTCGATATTCAGTGATACCTCGTAGAGAGTACCGGACATATCAAGTCCTGCCTTTGACCATGCGTCAAAGTGTTTGGAAACGTCAATAGTTCCGCTCATATTGTTCTGGGTATTGTTTCTTGAACCACTGGTCTGTCTGATGCTCCAGTACTGCGGGAAAGTAGCTGTACCATCAAGCGAGGGCTGATTGTAACGCATTGTCTTGGCAATATCATAGGTATTGCCATTGAGTGTTACAGAACCCTTTCTCTCTGCTCCGTCTCCGGGTGGACGCCAGTCGCCCCATCCTTCAACGATGTAATACTCCATAAGAGGATTTCTTGTCCAGCCGTATACACACATATATGAGTTTCCTCTTGGTGTGTACTCAACATCATAAGTCAGTACGATGTTTCCAAAGGCTGTATAAGGTTTCTTCTGGCTGTCGAAGTTCTTGCCCATACGAGCAAGGAAGTTTTCGATGTTGCTCCATGAGCAGGTGAAAGAACCTGCGCTGGGGTTCATCTGGGCATTGCCCGTTCCGTTCTGATTCCACATCTCGTAGTCATAACCGCCGATGTTTCCTCTTGTTTGCTGGTCAGCAGCATTTACTACCGGAATAGAGGGTATTCCGGTGGCAAGCATCAATGCTGAAACCGTACCGCTGATAGCTCTTTTAAGTGTTTTTAGTCTCAAAATTCTCAACTCCTTAGTTTAATATTTGTTTGCCTTATGTTTCTGTTCGTGATTTATATTTGTTTACATTCCTCCTTATTAGTTAAAGTGGGATAACGCCCCCATCATAACCTATCATATTTTACATATATTATACACTGTTATCGAAGATTTGTAAAGATTAAACACAAAAAAAGCAATAAATGTTCAAATAAAAGCAATAATTGTAAAACAAACAGCAGGTCTCCGGAGAGTGTATTCAAATCAGTTTTTTACCGAATAACTGCAGATTATATTGTCTTTTTACTTATCTTGAGTAGCTGTCGGGGCATAAAAAAGCAGACATGATAAAAGTTTATCATGTCTGCTCAGGATAATATAAGGATCAGTTTTTGAAAAATTTTTCAGTAAGGTAATTGAAGGAGTTCTTGAACCACTTTTGCTTGCGTGCCATTCCTATAGAGCCGGTCACCTGATTCTCATTGTGTACGATGCCGACAGAAGCCTTGAACAGGGCTTTCTTCTTGTTTTCGTGAATGACCTCAGCCACAAGGAGCTCCTCGCCGTACATAAATATCTTCTTGCATACCGGCAGAAGGCTCTTTACGCAGTCCCTGCTGAGTATAAAGCAGCTGCCGTGAACGGCATAGACTGTGCTATCCTTCAAAACGCCTGTCTGAGGCTTCTTTGGCTTGAGTTCGCTAAGCTTGAAATACAGTCTGAAAAAGAGGTAGTTGGAATATGCGATCTTCCATATCATTACTCTCTTCTTTGAGGGTCTATCCTTTAAAAATGGGTTCTGATGAACTCCCGTTGCAGACAATACAATATCTGGGCTGATGCACCATATATCTTCAGAAACGTTCTCCACAGCTCTTTCAAAGAAATCCTGTTCCTTGAATTCTATGTCCGTATTCGATACCATTACCCAAGAATAATCGCTGACCGAGCCCTTAACGCCGTACAGGCAACCGTTCAGATAGCCAAGATTCTTTCCGGGATCAAATACCTTTGCTGATGGCATTACCTCTGCCATATCCCTTTTGAAGGCCTCAACGTCCTTGCAGGCATTGCAGGTGACCAGCAGCTGTATACGGTCAGCTGCTGTCTGCTTCAGCAGCCCCTTCGCAAATTCTATCACTTCTTTTTCGTTGTTATATAACGCAACTGCTACGGCAATATCTTTCATACATTCATTCCTCTTCTCTGATTATCCAGGCGATCAAGCCCACGGGTTATATCATACAACATTATCAGCCAGTTGTCAATAGCTTCCTCAGGCAAGACTGTCCGCAGCCGTCAGCCCTTCCAGAAAACGGAATGATAAGGGATATATGCGGCGCTGTGCTTCCTGCCAAGATAAAGTATATATCCAACGAAAAACAGCACATAGTACGAACACAGCACGAAAGATACCATTCCTACGCCCTTAGAGTCGAACTTCTTTTTGTATACCAGCCTTTTAGAAGTGTCGTTCTTAACTATTATCTGTATAGCCGGCATAGTGATTATCGCAAGTATAACGTATACCCTGTAAAACATATCGTTGCTGACTGCAAACAAAAGAAAAGCTATAGAAAACAGATACAGGTCGTAAAAATGCTTCTTCCAGTCGTCAAGCTCTATCCTGTTATAGGAGGAAGTGATCCAGAAGAAGTATCCCAGCACCACAAGCAGATATGCTGGATTGTCAAGTATCGAGGAGCTGTACTCTGAATAGTGCGAATAGCCCATCATCGCAAGCAATGGCGTCATTCGACGGGTCAAGCGGAGCAGATTGCATAACAGGAATACAACAGCCAGAATCCGCCATTTTCTCCTGTTCATCTTCACATGCAGCATAATCGGTATGACCAGCAGAAAATAAGCACTTTTGTGGAACTGAGCACCTGTCAGCGTCAGAAGGCAGAACAGTATCAATCCAGTAAACTTATGCTTGAATTTTACCGAATTGATATAGCAGCTCAGTCCACTGATGACAAAGCTGACAGCGCAGCACTGACGTATTATATTGAAGGTGGTCTGTAGATATATGTAGGGCTGGAGAGCTATAATTATAAGACAGTATATCCAGTATTCTTTATCAACAAATCTTCTTATGTAATAATACACCGAAATGAAGAAGAAACAGTTGACAACGAATATCAGCGCTGAATAGCTCGAAGTAAGACAATATACTATCCTGTTAAGCAGCACGTAGCCCTTTTCCATATAAAACGAGCCGGTGACTCCGATTATATTGAAAGCTCTGATATAGCTTACAGAATCTGCTCCGAGATTGATCGAACGAAACGAGGAGGTCAGAAAAAGATATATCATTCCAGTGGTAAGGACTATATCCTTACCGATCTTATAATGAGCATCTATTAACCATAGAAAGATAATAGCTGCCGGAATACTAAGGTATACAAACACAAAATAACAATTCCTTCCAGATAAAACTATTTGTCATAGATTTATGCCAGTTCAGGCAATGGTTCTCCGCTCCGGCTTCTGTACTGCCGCAGCACAAAATGATGTAAGTTCTATATATTCTCTTTGTACCTGAATATTGTTGATAGGATCAAGTTCTTTTCTGCGACGCTATTGTAGGTTGAATACTATTATGCTCTGTTTTTAGCATTTTCTGCATTAATCGCAAATTATTATATCACATCGACTTTCATAAGTCAATCAAAAAATTGGCGTTTTGGAGTGATATCTGGGTTTCAGGAGTGCTTTTTTCCGTTTCTGGTACAAAAAAGTCCAATGAGCAGTAATGATGGCAGTTCGGATATCTTCGATATACCGTTGTTTCGATAGTGTTAAAATTCTCCTGGCAGTAGACAGGAATGAAATTATTACAATTTGGAAAAGAAGTTTCAACTTTCTCCATATCCAGTACAAAAAGCTCCCACTCTGACTGTCCACGGATTCTGGAATAATTATTAACCCATAAAAAAAAGCAGCCGAAGCTGTCGTGTTTGAGTCAGAGAAATGAGTAATCAACAGTTTATACCCGTGAGTATTGCTATTTTTTAAATTATATGTTATAATATTACGACTGTATTGGCTTATACGCTAGACAGTCCGAAACAACTAACTATTCGGAGATACTATATGAAAAAAGACAAGACACTCCCAAAAAGCCACAACTCGTTCAGAACAATAAGTCTAGGTTTCATAATACTGATACTTACAGGAGCTCTTCTGCTTATGCTACCAATATCCTCGCGTAGCCGTGCTGTCACTCCTTTCAAGGATACGCTTTTCACTGCGATATCAGCATCCTGCGTGACCGGTCTGGTAGTGAAGGACACCGCCACCCACTGGTCGTTTTTTGGTCAGGCTATTATACTGACGCTGATACAGATCGGCGGTATGGGCGTTATAACCATAGGCCTGATGATAACTAGACTGTCGGGAAAAAGGATAGGGCTGAGCTTTCGCGGTATGATGCAGGATTCAATCTCAGCTCCTCAGGTAGGAGGCATACTCAGCCTGACAAAGTTCATCCTGAAAACCACTGCTATTATTGAGCTGACTGGGGCTGTCCTGCTATACCCTGTGTTTTTCCGGGATATCGGAGCCATAAAGGGTATATGGTACGCGCTGTTCCACTCGATATCAGCTTTCTGCAACGCCGGCTTCGACCTTATGGGTGTTAAGGAACCGTTTTCGTCAATGACAGGCTACGGCGACAATATCTATGTGAATACAGTGCTCATGCTACTTATAATCACAGGTGGCATAGGATTTCTCACATGGGACGATATAGTTCAGCACCGTCACCGATTCAAGAAATACCGTCTTCAGACGAAGGTCGTACTTGTGACATCGGGACTGCTGATAATTCTGCCTGCCTTATTTTTCTTCTTTGCGGAATACGCAGACGAGCCTGCGAAGGAAAGAGTGCTCCATTCACTTTTCCAGTCCGTCACAGCAAGAACGGCAGGCTTCAATACTGCGGACCTTTCAAAAATGCGAGAACCCTGCGCAATGCTGATGACAGTGCTGATGCTTATTGGCGGCTGTTCAGGCTCAACGGCAGGAGGCATGAAGACCTCAACCGTGGCTGTGCTTTTCCTTGCAGCTCTCAGCGTATACCGCCGCAAAAACGACATTGAATGTTTCAGCCGCCGTATTCCCGAGGATATCATACGCACGGCAGGCGCTATACTTTTCATGTATATGTCGCTGTTTCTTTCAACAGGTATAGCTGTGAGCCTGATAGATTCCCTTCCCTTAACGAGCTGCCTATTTGAAACGGGTTCAGCCCTTGGAACCGCGGGAGTTACTCTCGGAATCACGACATCTCTTTCTCTGCCATCCCATATCATATTGATGATACTTATGTTTGCAGGCAGAGTAGGCGGTCTGACGCTGATATATGCCGCCTTTGCCTCAAACAGCGAGGCTTCAAGGCTCCCGCAGGAAAAAATAACCGTAGGATAATAGTTATAATTTAAAAGGAGAATAATTATGAAATCAGTTCTGATAATAGGCGCAGGTCAGTTCGGCATGCATATTGCAAGACGTATGTCTCAGCTCCGCTGCGAGATAATGGCTGTTGACAGCGAGGAAGAGCGCATTAACGCCATACTACCCTTAGTCACAAGCGCTCAGATTGGCGACAGCACTAATGCGGATTTTATGCGCACTCTTGGCATACCCGACTATGATGTCTGCATAGTTACCATAAGTGACAGCTTTCAGGACTCTCTGGAGACGACAGCTCTGCTCAAGGAGCTGGGTGCGCGGAAGGTAATCTCCCGTGCGCAGAACGATGTACAGGAAAAGTTCCTTCTCCGCAACGGTGCCGATGAGACTGTATATCCCGAAAAGCAGACTGCTATACGGCTCGCCACAAAGGAGGCGTCTGACGATATCCTAGATGTGTTTCAACTCGACCACGATATCAATATCTATGAAGTGCGCGTTCCGAAGTCATGGAACAACAGGTCTATCGCCGAGCTTGATATCCGAAAGAAGCACCACCTGAATATAATTGCGGTGCGCGCAGCAGATCAGCTTGTCGTACCCATGCCGGACATGGTGCTCCACGCTGACGACGCCATACTGCTTCTAGGCAACATAAAGGATATAGAGAAAGCATTGTAATAAAGAGACCCCGAACTTGTTGCAGAGTCCGGGGTCTCTTTATTATAAATCTATTTTACTTAAAGGAGTTGGGGGGTACCTTTAAATAAAGCAGCAAATATATGTCAGCCGATAGTCTCAATTATATTTTCCATGTCGGCTGCTGCATTTCCTGTGGCATTAACTATCATTATGAAGTCATCATCAATCCTTCTAGCGTAAACTGCATTGTCGTTAATCACGCCTGTTCTGACGGCTTTAATGTATTCCTGCCCGCCTATAATTACGGTCTCTGTGGTGTGCACCACCGGGTCTCCGCTTTTTTCGTAGTCCTCATCAAAGCGCCTGTTCAGGAATTCTTCGGCGGACATATCCGGAGTAAGCGGACACCTTAGCCTTACGTTATAGAACCATACACTGATCCTTCCGCCCATATCGCTGTAGCAGATCTCTGCGTCCTCGATGCCTGTAAAATATACCTCTTTGTCCCTCTCATTCATGAATCTGGTAGGCATCATATAGTCTGTATAAACCTCCTCAGCACTAAGGAGCTGAGCTCCCTCGGGAGCTGTTATCCTGATGCCGGCATATTCCGATATGTAAACCCTTCCTTCCACAATTCCGTTTGAAAAGGCTGTTCCCGCTACTGTATCCGCATAAGAAACTGTATTGGACGTATCTTCGTCCTGTTCGCCGCCAGCAGCGTTATCTGTCGAAGCTGTGATTTTTTCAGTATCCGCAGCCGCAGTTACAGCGTTTGCCGCTTCAGAAGCCGAATCATACGAATCCTGATCTATATTCACCTGTCTGTCGCATGAAGGAAGCGCACACATCGCTGCTGCAAGCGCTGTAATGATAGCTGTCTTTTTCATATATATTATATCTTCCTTTTGTTTTTTCACGACTCTTGTGCCGCTCTAATAATATATACGAAACAGGAAAAACATTTCAGACACAAAAAACAAAAAAAATTTCAGAGCGCCATTTTCAAGGATATAATATATCCGCTGTTGTATCATGTAATATCAGAAAACAGTTTTATCGTCCGGAATACCTGCTCTGCTGTATCAGCAAGATTATTACAGGCATTTGTCCTGTCCATTGCTTGTTCGTGGGTGATAACTTGCCTAAGCACCGGGAAATATGCGTCGATGCCGCTTTTATTTAAAAGCTCAGCTCCTCTGCTGACTGCACCGCAGAAGGCTATTACAGGCTTGCCATATCTCTTTGCTGTCCTTGCTATGCATACCGGAGCTTTTCCCATAGCGGTCTGGATATCGAGACAGCCCTCTCCGGTTATGACTATGTCTGCAGTCTCTATCGCCGCTTCAAGACCTGTTTCACTCATAATGAGATCGGCTCCGGATACAAGCATGGCGTTTAAATAGTACATAAGTGCAAAGCCCATTCCTCCTGCCGCGCCTGCTCCCGGAGCATCGGGAGAAGCATCTGGAGCATACTTCCTTGTGACCTCTGCATAACGGCGAAGATATCCGTCCATAATACGCACAGCTTCGCTGTCAGCTCCCTTCTGAGGTGCAAACACAGCGCTGCATCCATTGTCTCCGCAGAGTGGATTTGTAACATCGCATGCAACACGGAAGCTGCACTCCCTCAACTCAGGTATGATATTATCAGCATTTATACTTTCAAGCCGTGAAAGACCTTCCGCACCGAAATCTATCTGATTTCCATTTTCGTCGAGCAGACCGAAGCCAAGAGCCTGCAGGCAGCCGCTGCCACCGTCGTTTGTAGCGCTTCCGCCGATACCGATGATAAAACTGCGGCATCCCTGCAGAATGGCATCAAGTATCAGCTCCCCTGTACCGAATGTAGTTGTGTGCATAGGGTCGCGCTCCTCTTCACTGAGCAGAGGAAGTCCGGAAGCGGCTGCCATTTCGATAACTGCGGTATTGCTTGGAAGTATCCCGTAGGACGCAGTTATTCGCCTGCTCAGCGGATCGGTCACCTCAATTGTACGGAGCCGGCCGTTAAGTCCGGAAACAAGCGCTTCCACAGTGCCCTCGCCGCCGTCGGCAACAGGTCTTATCACGGTCTCAGCCTCTGGAAAAACCCGGCGCAGCCCATCTGCCGCAGCCATTCCCGCCTCCGCAGAGGTAAGGCTGCCCTTGAATGAATCTATTGCAATAACTGCTCTCATTTTTGTTCACCTCTTTGATATATTATATCATCTGCCAGCGGTATTGTAAATGCTCTACAGGTGTGTTATAATTAGTGTATCCTTAAATACAAAATAATTTACTTGCTATACTAATTGATGTCAAACTCATTTTACCCGATACAGAGGTGGATAATGAAAATATTTATTGACGCCGACGGATGTCCTGTGGTCGGCATCGCAGTCAGTACAGCCGTGAAGTACGGCGTAGAATGTACCATAATATGTGACACGGCACACTCCATAAAGTACGAGGGTGCGGAAACCATAACAGTCGGTAAGGGAGCGGACAGTGCAGACCTCCGGTTGGTGAACCTTGTCAGCGAAGGCGATATCGCCGTAACTCAGGACTACGGTCTGGCAGCTATGTGCCTAAGCAGAAAAGCCGCCGTGCTCAATCAGGACGGTCGGCGATATACTGAAGATAATATCTCGGGGCTCCTCGAATTTCGGGCAGTCTCCGCAAAAATACGCAGGAGCGGAGGACGCACAAAGGGTATGTCCAAGCGCACCTCTCAGCAGGACAAGGACTTTGAAAGAGCTCTCATCGGGCTGATAGGAGAAAAAAATGAAGATACTTAATCTGCACGGCTTCATGGGTGAAGCCGACAACAAAAACTACAAGGCTCTTTGCGAGCTTGTTCCTATAGAGGATATAGTTTCACCGCAGCTTAGATATATGGAGACCTCTCCGTCAGAGTTGCTCAATCAGCTTGGCGGTATCGCCGAGAAGGAGGAGTTCATTCTTGTCGGACAGAGCCTCGGAGGTTGGTATGCGGATAAGCTCAGCCGCAGGCTCGGAAGTCCCTGCATACTTACAAATCCCTGTTATTATCCTCATGAGCTGGAGTTGATAAACTCCTCCGGCATACCTGCGGATTTTACAGAGCAGTACCGGCTACTAACAGATAGCAGCAAAAACGAACGCGCATATACGATTTGCAGCGACGGTGATACGATACTTCCCAACAATCTCGAAAGCTGTATAAAGCTATCCTGTACTGTAAAAAGAGCTCACGGGAGCCACAGTACTATAGAAGATATCGGCATTCATCTTTCGGATATGCTCAAGGCGATAGGCTTGGTTGGCTGATATGAAAGATATAAACATGATAGACGACGCTTTTGCCTATGGTGGCTTCACCTCTGGAAGCGAAGGCCTATGGATGAGAAACGAGGCGGATGACCCGCCAACCAGTGACTATACAGCTCTCAGCAGAAGACTCGGTATCCCCCTGTCAGGCTTTATACGCCCATACCAGGCAGGCGGTGACAGAGTGGAGGCAGTTACCGCCCTTCACGGCGGCTCGGGAGTAATAAAGGATAATGAGCTCAAAAGGATCGACGGAGTTGTTACTGCCGAAAAAGGGATAGTCCTCAGCATTATTGCTGCGGACTGCGTACCGGTGTATCTCACCGATGCAGCAGCAGGCGTGATAGGTATACTCCACTGCGGCTGGAGGTCGGCGGCAGGAAGAGCTCTATGCAATGTGTTGGAACGCATGAAGGAACTCGGAGCCTCCTCTGAGAATATCCATATTGCCATTGGACCTCATATATGTCCCAGCTGCTATGAAGTGGGTGATGAGGTGCTGGCTGAATACGAAAAAAACTTTCCGTCCGTAGAGCTTAGAGATATATTCACCAAACATGGCAGTAGGCTTCACCTTGACCTCGGACAGGCGATATGCTCGTCAGCGATAACAGAAGGAATACCGGAAAGCAACATCGTCTGCACGGATATATGCACATGTCATGACAGTGCCCTTTTCTCATACAGGCGCGGTGACAGAAACAGACAGAACTTAGCCTATATCATGATGAAACAATAAAAGCATAAGAAAATGCCCGGCACTAACTGCAGGGCATTTTTGTTATATATCCTCTTTCCATAAGTACAGCTGGCTTTATCCGCTTACAGCCTTATTACTGTACATCTCGTGAATACCTTCCTTTTCGCTGATGCGAAGGTCGTTTATGTAAAAGCTCCTGCCTATTTGCAGTGCAAGGAACTCTCCCCTGCTGAAAATATCCTCTGTAAGCTCAGAGAGCAGTATACCGTATATCCGGTCGCTATAAAATATCGGGAAGGCGGCAAACCCCTTGCATTTTGAAGAGAGCTCGTTCCTCGTGAATATGTCGGACAGCAGACAGTCCTGCCTCTCCTTTGCAAGTATATACATATCCCCGGATTTAATAACGCAGTAAAGCCTTATATGCTTGGGGAATACTACCTCGCCAGACCTTGTATACTCTACTGCCTCATCAAAGGCGTATATGACAGAGTTCTTCAGTCCGAGCTTGCTTATTGAATGTGCTATGCTGTCATTTTTAAGGTTGATCGTTCTGTAGTCCACCATATCTGCGATAAGGAAGTCATGGAATTTCTCTCTCATATCGTTGAGGTAAGAGATCTGCTTTATACTCCGCTCTGAAATTGAAATGATAGCCTTGTCCTTCATTCGTGAGAAAAGGCGGTTTACCATTACATTAGCGGCAACAGAAACCTTTCCGGAATTCATAGTGCTTTGCAGACGCTCGATACTCTTTATTAGCTTTGCAGCGTCAGTATAATTCATTGCTCCCTTTTCAAAGAAAATATCTATGAGTATGCATATCTCATGATAGGATTCAAGGCTCATATACTTTCGCTTCTGTGAGAGCAGTATCCTCGATATGAACTCGTAGAAAAGCCTTTTCAGATTGACGTTTTCCCTGCGCATATACTCGTTTTTATACCTGTAGAAGCAGTCGTCAAACATACGATATATGAAGGCAGGGTCGCCCTTTGTCATTTCCGTTGCGGAATAATCGTACATCTCGTAGAAAAGGGATTCTCGTCCGTAAAGCCTTGTCTGGACGAGAGCAGAGCCATTCTCAATACCGTTGAACTTATCTATGAGCAGTTCAAGAGCCTTCTGACCTAGAGTGCAGCTATCACAGCCTATAGATGACAGAGACGGTATCATCTCGGAAGCCATGCGGGTATTATCAAATCCGAAAACAAGTATGTTCCTGCCGGGGACAAGTCCCCTTTCCTCCATAGCAACATACAATCCTTTTGCGGCAGCGTCGGTGACGCAAAAAATCGCCTGTGCATCAGGATTTCTGTCAAGGAGCTTCCCTGCTTCTTCTACGCAGTTCTCGGACATATCCGTATTTATGAAATTATCCTCGGAAAATGCTATGCCGTTCTCCTCAAGACATCTTATGAAAATTTCCTTTCTTAGAATAGAGTCCAGATTGTCAACTCTTCCGCCCAGCATACACAGCCTTGAAAGTCCATCTATATTCACAAGATAATCTACCGCTTCACGGATACCGCTCTCATTATCATAGCTGACAGTCGTAACGTTTTCTATGTCAGTAGCAATAAATACATTTGGCACTTTTTTGAAATCGGCTATAAGACTTTCATCTATAGTATTTCTCTTGTTGCTGCTGAGATTACCGATATGTACTATAAATCCGTCAAAATTACACACCTCTCCCAGTTTCAGTATCGTATTGTAGACCTCGTTGTAGGCACATATATCGTCATAAGGCAGCTCAGGATTATAGTATCTTCCAGGCAGTACCACGAGCCTAATATCCTTGTTCTCAGGTATTGCCTCCATTACGTTACTGATAAGCTCCTTTGAAAAATCTGCAAAAATATCCTCCAATACCATACCGACAACAGTTATGTTTTTGCCCTTCATTCACACACCCCCCACTGTCATCAAATATCGGGACCCGGCTTGGAAAAGAGATAGCCCTGAGAATAATCAATGCCAAAATCAAGAAGTATCTTCTGTATATCTTCATTTTCTACAAATTCGGCTATTATACTGAAGTTATTCTTGCTGAGCTTTTTCCAGTTCGATATGAGCGCTATCAGATTCGCAGATTTCTCGTCCTCGCAGCATTTTTTTACTATGGAGCCATCTATCTTAAGATAATCGCAATTGATCCTTGCGATATGAAGGAGATTTGAAAAGCCGCTGCCGAAATCGTCTATAGCTATCTGGGCACCGTAATCATGTATTCTGTCCACGAATTTTACTAATTCGTCATAGTTGTCGATATCCTCGTTTTCCAGTATCTCAAAGACAAAGTTCTCAGGATGCTTTGCAGTCGAAAGAAATTCATAGATATAGTCTATTATCTCGGAATTCTTGATATCACGTATGGAAAGATTGAGACTGACACTTTTATCTTCAATGTCCCTGAATTTATCAAACACCTTTTTTATCATTATACTCGATATTGAGTCGTACAGAAGTCCGTAGGAACGCGCCACGGGAAGAAAGCTTCCTGGGTAGTATACAGTTCCCTTTTCGTCTTCCAGCCTCATAAGCGATTCATAATGATGTATGCGTTTTTTCTTGTTATCATATATACCCTGAAAATAAGGTATGACCTTATCATGGGAAACGGCATAGTTTATGACGTTCACCATATGATAGCGTTCACGTATGCTTTCCTCGTCAAGCTGGTCCACCCTTGCGCTGCGTACATAGAACTGTATGTTTTTCTGCATCATCTCCACTCGGGCTGAGTAGTACGCAGGCATAAGGTTGTCAACGGTGCAGTCATCCAGCACGCAGAACATGGGTACTATAGCGATATATTCCTCTGTGACCTCAAACAGCTGTCTCTGAAGCTGCTCCATATCCCTTGCGAATTCCGAAAGAGATACTATATACGACGGAGCGCTTATGGCAAGATGCCACTTGCCGAGAGAATAGATAGAATAATTCTTTTTCTTGGCAAAGCGTATACAGTTTGACAGATAGTTCTTGTGAGTTATATTTATAAGATGCTTCGAAAATACGGTTTCCATGCTGGAAGTCTCAAATACGTTTATCATGCAGACACGGTCATAGTCCTTAGTCTGTATATCCATATTCAGAGCGGCACCGTTATGTATATCGCCGCTGTCGGAATACAGCAGCTTCATCTCACAGTCGCGCACAAAAGTCCTGAGAGCCTCTGCTGAAACGGTAAGCTTAGTTTTTGAAAACTGGGTCTCTATATCGCAGAGGTACTCCAGCAGCTCGCGGTTATCCTCCGCAAGGGAATCCGCAAATGAGAAGGCGTAGGGATTATAGTCCTGAGTGCACATCTCTTCGCCGATGACTGCCACTGCAAATGTGCAGTTAGCAAAGCAGTTCCTGCCGTTAACGTTTGTTATCTCACCGTCAGTAATGCAGCCGCATATATTGGTATTCTCGTATATCGAAAGCTCCCATTTAACGCAGTTGGAGTATACCATTGAACGTGACATACAGGAATAGCCGAATATGGTCTCCGCCTTCTCAAAATTCTCGATATGCCTGAATAGGCTCTGATTATCGGAGATTATCTTTCTGTCATATACAAAGCCTCGTCTTATCTTCTTCCCAGGCACAACATTATGATTGGCATTTATCATACTCCGCTTGATATACTTGTCAATATCGGGGTGAGCGGCATAGAAAGCCGCATTTATGGGCGAGGACTCTTCAAATTTCTCGCTTATGCTGACATTGTCGGAATACCGCATAACTATGGGTATCTCCTCCGCATCAGAGTATACATAAGGGAAAAGATTGGTTATCTCTGGCTTTTCCTTTATCTTATCGCCTATTCCGAGAAGGAATCTGTCCGCTGCGTCCATACCGTCAATACTGAGTATACAGGTGCCGAAGGTATCAGTTATCTCTGTTTCCTGTCCTATAGCCTGTGCTCCCGTTGCGCAGGAGCTGTAGCTCTCCACCTTTTCACCGCTTATGGACGCAACAATTACACCTTTATCAGTCCAGCCATATTCGTCGAATATGAAGCCGGAATTCTGAAAACGCTTCAATGCAAATCCCGATGAATTGGCAATACCACCTATCATAGGCACACCGGGCATGTATTCGTTGCATTTTTCCACAAAGCTGTAGACATCAAGATATTTAACAGTCAGGAACATGAGCATAAGCTTCGCATCATCTTCCCAAACAGCGTCCCTGACCTTTTGGCACAGCTCATCTGGAGGAACAGGCATATCGAAACCGTCAAAGGTTGGTATTCTTGCCACCTTTACCCGTGCATCAGTCATCTGCGTTACGGAGACGACGCACTGGTTCTGAAAAAATTTACCCCAGCAGATAGTTGACGACGTACTAGTTCCGAAAATATGCGCTCCCGGTACGATATTCGCTATGAATCTCGCTAAATCCACTGCCTCGTCCTCAAGGTGTATCGCTGTATGTATCCTTATAAAAATATCCCCGTTTTTCGGGTCAAGCATAAGCTGACTGAAGGATTTTGCAAGTCTTGCTTTGGATATATATTGAAAATTCCATGTAAACATACTATCCCTCCGGGCGGTATTCCTATTATATATTAAGAATACCGGTACTATGATATGAACTGTAATTTGTTATCGTTGCAATTTCAAGAACTGCCTACCATAAAGCGCAGTTTTAGGTCTCAAAAGCTTCTTATTCACTTTATATTATATATCAATTAAACCAAATCAGCAATAATTACCGTCTTAAATTCACTGTTTGGCAATAATTTTAGTCATATACACCATGTTATCAAACACATAATTGTTCAATCTGACAATGGGGCTGCTGTCCTTTTTCCCTTCATTGCTTAAATTGCGCTCTCCAAAAGCTGTAAAATACTTACAGTGAGATTCCAGACAAAAAGCTGTATTACGCCAGTTATTGGCTCTTGCTAATTATTGACATTTTTAAATAAAAGATGTATAATAAAATTGCTGTGTTCAACAGCAAAGTACTATTATTTATTCAGGAGGACACTACATGAAACACTTCAAAAGATTCACATCAGCAGTTCTGACAATTGCTGTCATAGCCGGCGCCGGTCATGCTGCAAACTTCAGACAGTCGTCTGCACAGGTTTCCGGTGAGACTGTAATGTACAGCTCAGTAATTGACAACTGGGAGCAGCTCATAGCAGAAGAAAAGCAAAAATTCCCGGATAGAAGCTACTGGAACCACAAGGGCATAAGCAGCGATCAGTGGAGCGACGATTGCTGTTCAAGCACTCCTTGCAGACATACGCCTGAAAAAGCACTGGGAGTAAGTGACGACTCAGAGACTTACATAAAGGCTTCTATCAGGTCCACGTGGGAAGAAGATTATTCACAGACTATCAAAGAAGCCTATGACGGTCAGTGCAACGGTTTCGCACGCAAGCTCGCAACAGATATCTGGAAAACCGATGATTTTGTAAGATACTACAGTACAGAGGGCGAATATGAGCCTCAGATAGGCGATGTAGTCCGTCTGAGTTTCCCTGTCCTGAACATGATGAACGAAAACAAGTATGTCGGACACAGCATATTTATCACCGGCATCTCCGATGATCATATCACCTACGCAGAATGCAACGGCGATATGGAACATTGTCAGATCTTCTGGGACTGCTTCTATTATTACTCGGAATTCTACCGCCATTTTGAGCAGTGGCCTGACGCACAGGGAAACAATGTTGAGCTTTCAGTTTACGAAGGAGAACACAAGGTAAAGGTAACAAAGGAATATATCAATGAGCACTTAAGCTATTATGAGCGTCCGCACGTAAAGGGCGACTTCGATCTTAACGGCAAGATAGACAGCGGCGACGTTGAACACTTCAAGAACTCTTATCTCGATCGCGGTGAAATCTATTACCGCACAGAGGGAAATGCTAAACGCTACATAGAAGATGAAGCATATGATATAAACAACGACGGAAGGGTATCGGAAGCTGATTATTCCTATATCCAGTCTTATGCAAGCCTGCCGTATACCCAGGGATGTCTCTACGGCACAGGCAACAATGTTTACGAGCATGACAGATTCCGTCTTATCGGAGACGATTACTTTGTTTATAACAGCGGTATATACAGGCCCCTTGACAACTATTCCGCAACCTTTGTTGGTCCGTTTTATACTTATGAGGACTGCTTCACTGTAGCCTCTGAGGTGTATGACGGCAGCAGAAAGAAATATACAGTTACCGCTATCGGCGATATCACTGACCGTCCGAGTGGAAAATATATCCCCTATATCCAGAGCATAACTATTCCGGAAACAGTTACAACGATCAAGCAGTACGCATTTTCAAATTCAGATTCTGATTTAAGAAGCATATCCTTCAGCGGAAACGATCCTCAGCTTACAACTATCGAAAAAGGCGCATTCTACAACTGTCCCAAAATTTACTGGATTGACCTGAGAAAATGCCGTAATCTGAGAAGCATAGAAGACGACGCATTTTACGGCTGCGATTCACTCATATACGTTGATCTTCCGTATACAACTCATACTCTCACACTAGGCTCTTCGGCTAACGGAAGTATATTCAAATACAACAAGAGCAACACAACAACTCTTTATATCAACAACCCCAATACCAGCAGCTACTCATACAATTATCAGATCCTGAACATTGCCGGCGGAGACCATACTCTCTGGAAAAACGGTATGATAAGAATGCATGGCAGACTATTCAAAGTATACGACCAGGGCAACTACGTTTGCCAGAAGGATTCAAGTATCGGCTATCTGTACTGCCCCTGATCGACTTCTGATATAACTATTACCGCATAAAAAGAGGCTGTAAACAAAGCTTCCCCAAACAATATCTAAAAAAAAATAACTGCACAGAAGCAGCGATTCTACGTTGTTCTTCTGTGCAGTTATTTCTATTATACCGATTTTTTTACAACTCCTTTGGTTTTACTGCAGTAAGCACCATAAATATAAAGTCAATCAAGCGCTGAAGGCTGTATCCAGAATATCCCACCTGATATTATCATCTGACCAATTACTCAGTTCCTTTTTGTAAATCTCCTTCACCGCACAATACGATCTCCTCGTCCGAACCGGCACGCAGCAAACGATCCAAATACCCGTTTCCTAAAGCAAGCTCGTCAGTCCTGCCTTCAATATAGCTTGCGTGCAGACTGAAATCCGAGTTTCCGCTGAGGTCAACTCTTATATAATCTCCGCCTGCCCATGTTTCTGGTCTCATATCAACTGTTCCCGTTATTACATTGTTATATGCGTCTGTATAGGTAAATGTCGAATCCTTGCGTATATCTATGATACCGATATCGTATGCGCCCTTATCAACTGTACCACTGCCGTTTGCCACCTGATGTCTCCACTTTCCGGCAACCAGATTTATATATTCATTTTCCGTAGTCTCAGCAGCTTCAGCAGCCGGTATTATGCTACCGTCTACATCTCCCTTGTTTAAGAAGTGTCTGTGATATGCCGCGCCTCCGGCAGCTATACCTGCTATAAGCACTATTGCCGCTATGCCAAATACCGCGGGTCTTGTAGTTCTATTATTATTTTTAGTTTTTCTCATTTTATTACTCCTCTTTCTGAATATTTTGTAAGGTCAAACCCTTCATATATAACATTCGCACCCAAAGCATAAAGTGTTACAATAAAATGGTATATATATTTTTTGATTGTTTATTTTGTACATGACATTCGCGATTGCCAGGCAGCTCTCCACCGCAAAAAAGTTATTTCCCCCAGAAGTAAAATACACTATCCCTGAGAAAAACTTCAAAGCTCCTTACAGAAGCGTCCCTGTAAGAAGCTCTTTTCCGACCTCTCAAGCCATCGTGCGTACCGTTCGTTACACGGCGGTTCAACCAACTTTACAAAGAAGTATTCTCCCTTGCACTGTTTCTTCTAAGTTCCTTTTGCTTAACCGCCTTTGATACTATCGACAGACGTCGTATCAGCTGCTGAACTTAGATTTCTTCAGTTGATTGGGTGTTCGCCCCTTCGCTCCATCTCCATTACAGAGACTTCTTCACTACTACGGACTCTGCTGACTTCTCACAGTTCGTTGTTACTACGGTTTATATCCCGCCTGTGAGACCTCCCCGATTAAGGTGCACACTCTTTCCCTCCATATATCTGCCGCATCTACTTGGCTACTACTACAGGTGATAGTTATCAGACTTTGCTGCTTTTGGCCAGCTTATCTATCGTAGCCCAGCCTTATATGCGATTTCTGTTCGTCAGACCAGAGGTTTGCTTACAGCTTCCTTCAGATTCCGCCTCACGGCAGACACCCTTGCTGTTCGGCTATACACTTCCCACTATCTGGGCGTGTTCGGAACTTTCACCCGTTAGATTGTGCCCATGTCGGGCAAACCCAAAAAAGAGCTGCACTTTTATGTGCAGCTCCGTGTCTTTATTGTGTGAGAATATGCTTATTCCACTGCTTTAAAGGTTGTAGCCTGTTAATACCTTGTACTTTTCCTTAAAGCTTTCAGAGGAAAGTGCCACATCTTCAGCCTTCAGCTGGAATGCAACAGGCTCAATCAGAAAAACTCTTTATCTTGCCGAGGAGATATTCCTGAATGCAAAGCGCATCATTTGTTGTAAGTCCCTCGCTCTCCTTGTCAACATCAGCGTTTACCTTGCCCTGTACTGTGATGTGGTGCTCATCTGTACCGTTAACATCGTACTTGTTAGGGTTTGCAAGGCACTGCATGATGAGAACTGCGTCACCCATATCTACCTGACCGTCATTGTTTGCGTCGCCTGCCAGTGTAACTGGAAGTTCGCCTGTTACTGTAGTGGTCGTGGTAGTATTTGTATCAGTCGAGGTGGTAGTTGAAGTTGCGGTCTCCGATGTAGTAGTTGTTGTTTCGGAGGTAGTTGTTACGGTTGTGGTGGTAGTTGTAGTCACCGTGTTACCGCCTGCGATAGTAGTTCTTACAGGGTCGGAAGCTGACTTGCCGTCAACTATAGACTTGAATGCAGGCTTAGCCATATATTCCTTGTCGAATATAAGCGGGTTCTGTGAAGCTCTCCAGCTCTTGTGGTCTGTAATTCCCCAGAATATTACTGCTGAGATATTGTCACTGTACTTCTCGTAAAGGTCGAAAAGTCCCTTGTAGTACTTAGCCTGTACGTCGAAATACTTGTCATCGGAGTGCTCCTGTACTGTAGCATCAAGCTCTGTGATCTGAACGTCAAGGCCGAGCCCTATATACTTCTTGAGTGCATTCTCGTACATACTGAGAGATGGGAATGCTGCATCAAGGCTCTGTCTTACATCAAGGTGAGACTGCATACCGATACCGTCGATATTGCCTGCCTTCTTAAGTCTCTCAGCCATTTCGCATACTGCGTCAAGCTTGCCTGTCATATATTCGTTATAATCGTTGTAGTAGAGCTTACAGCCCTCGGGAGCATACTTCCTTGCATACTCAAATGCGTAGTCAATGAAGGAGTTGTCGCCGAATACAGCTACCCAGTCGGAAGCGGCATAGTTGTTGGACTGACCACAGTGACCTGCCTCGCGGGGCGTTCCGTTATCTGTCCATGCTTCGTTAACAACGTCGCAAGCATAGAAGTTAACATCGGGATAGAGCTCTGTAAGTGTTGTGAAGAAGCTCTTGATATAGTTTTCCATACGCTTCTTCATCTTGTCGGGAGAAACGTAATCCTTCTTCTCGTCGTAGTCCTCCTTGAAGAACCACTCAGGTGTCTGGCTATGCCATACAAGTGTATGAACTCTTACGGGGATACCATATTTTCTTGCATAGTTGAGAACAGGCTTTGCCTGTGAGAAGCTTATCTGCGGAGTCTCGTCATCGCCTGTCTTCTCGAGGTATTCGAGTGTCTTTGTCTTGTTGAGGACGTAGTCTGGCTTCATCTGATTGCCGACTGTAACGCTCTCGCCGAAGTGCTTCTGGAGAAGGTCCATAAAGGGCTGTGAGGACATATCCTCGGGAGAAAGGGCAGTACCTATCTTGAATTTGTCCTTGTATATCTCACTGAGTGAAGGAAGATCGCTCTCAATCTCCACACGTGGAGCCTCAGTGATCTTTACATCATCAATGAATATGGACTCCTGTCCGCCCTCGAAGTATACATATACACCTTCCATTCCCTCAGAATAGCTTATGGGAACATTCTTTATCTCTGCCCAGCCGTTTCCACCACCGCTGGTAGCCTGAATGTTCTGCTTGAGGTTAGAATATGAGGTATCGCCATCAACGCTAAACTGGAAGCTGAGCGTTGTGTTGGTGTACCACTCTCCTCTTACTGAACAGGAGAAGTAGTACTGTGTATCAGGCTCGAGGAAGCCGTCCATGCGGAATGCAGGTCCGTGCCATGTGTCACCTCTCTCCGTAGCGGAAAGACCGCTGTCGCCGCTCTTTGCAGCATCCGCAGAGATAGCAAGTACTGTTTTATCATCGCCGCCTCTGTTTGACCAGTGCTCGAGATCAGCCTCACTCTCAAATCCGCATTCGTATACTACTTTTCCCTCTGATGAGGACGCAGCCTTGTTGTTTGTCAGCTGTACGCCTGCGGGTGCTACCGCATTAACAGCCGAAGCCGAAGCTGAAAGCGCCATTGCTGCACCCATAACGCCTGCTACGAGCTTCTTTAAGTTTTTTCCTCTCATAGTTAATTCCTCCAAAAAAAAATTTTTGTGTCTATATTGTATCACGATTATGCATATATGTCAATGCAGACGGCTCTCATACAGCAATAAATGGTTAGCTTCAACATATTATTAGCTTAAAAATGGTCAGTTTAAACAAAATCGGTCATTTGGTTTGTTTTATCGTGTGAGGGGCGGGCATCATGTTTTCAATGGCGTATTCGCACCACTGCACCGCAAGCAAATTAAAAGACACATCGCGTTCTGCGGCCAGTCTTTGTAGCGATTCAATCAGTGGATCGAGCATATGAACAGTCCTGTTCGACGATGAATGCCTTTTAATTTCAAACATTTATCATTTACTCCAAAATCTGCATTATAACATTTTTTAAATAATACGCCTATTAATTTGATGTAATTATATATCATCTTTTTCGCGACTTGCGAACACACTGTACGTCGCTACTATTTAAATCTTTGCTAAAGGCCTACAAAATGCACACAATTTCATTAAGCTTTGTCTTTATTTTCTACTCCACAAAACCGAAATGAAACGTGAGAAAGAGAGAGAACAAGAGTATAAGTGAGAGAATTAAAGAGAAAACAGAGTATATATTAAAAAAATCCTCAAAAACCTCTTGACAGATATTCTACGATAGTGTATAATAATTTTTGCACTGCGGCGGAACAGGCGTTTTTTCGGGAAGCAAGAGGCAGGTCCTTATAGCTTATTCGTGAGGCTCTTCCTCTTGTTTCTGGATACGCTTTCCGTCCGAAATTTATTACAGGAGGAAAATATTATGTCAACTACACTGGCAAAACCCGCAGAAGTAAGCCGTA
>NZ_JAGCFH010000077.1 GCF_017650195.1 Ruminococcus sp.
CACTAGTGTCCTAAATGTTCACTAAAATAGTACTCATAACTTATTGACATACTGAATATTTCATACTGAAAATTGCACTCTACATATTATTTTTGAGACTTTCGCGTTTATTATGATGAATAAAAAGACGCGATAGCAAAATGAAAGGAGAGTATATTTTCACTCAAATATGCCGATACCTCCCGAAAGTGGAGTTCGACTGGTTAGTCAAGAAGTATAAAGGTAATAGGGCTGTAAAAGCATTCACATGCTGGAGACAGCTTCTGGCTCTGATATTCGGCCAGCTGACTGGATGTGAAAGCCTGAGGGTATTGGTAAGCTCGTTAAGGGCTCACGAATCAAAGCTGTTCCATCTTGGCATTGGCAAGAACATTTCCGTCAGTAACTTCGCCTATGCGAATTGTGTTCGCAATCCGAAGATATTCGAGGAACTTGCCGCCTTGATGATTAAAAAGGCACGTGAGAAGCGATTGGGTGCGGCTGAAGTCTTTTTCATCAGAGAAGGAAACGTCTATGCTTTTGATTCCACCACAATCTCCTTATGTCTTTCTCGCTTTGATTGGTCCAGACTCCATCATGACAAAGGTGGAATCAAAGTGCACACCTTGTATGACGTGAAGAGCGACGTTCCTGGGTTCTATGTCATTTCGAACGCCGATGTTCATGACTCACAGGCAATGACTTTTGTCCCTTATGAGTCAGGGTCTTTCTATATTTTTGACCGCGCATATATGGATACGGAGCAATTGTTCTTTATCCACAAGACGAAGGCTTATTTCGTCGTTCGGGAAAAGGTCAATATGCGCTATGAGGTCGTTGAAGATCTAAACTACTCCAACCCGATCACTGGAGTAGTGAGTGACCAACGAATTCGGTTCACTGTTTATAAAACAGCAAAACAGTATCCGGAGGTTCTTCGCAGAGTGGTGTTCTATGACGAAGAGAGTCAAAGGACCTTCGTCTTCTACACCAACAATCTGTCGATTTCTGCTGAAGAGGTCGCTCTCCTTTACAAACATAGATGGAGAGTGGAACTGTTCTTCAAGTGGATCAAACAGCATCTTCACATCAAGGAGTTCTATGGATTCAACGAAAATGCTGTTCGTATCCAGATTCATGTAGCTATCATCACATACTGCCTGGTCGCAATTGTCGAGCATGACCTCAATGTCAGGATGGACACCTATTACATGCTGAGAATTCTATCAGTCTCACTGCTTGACAAGACTCCAATTCGAGATTTGCTCATGAAAGCAAAAGAAGAAAAAACCAAGCAAAATGATAGCGCTCAATTAGTGTTAAATTTTGAGTCCTAACATTTAGGACACTAGTGTTTAGAATAAATGAGTAAGCAAGCCTCCCTGTGAAGGTCGGCTTGCTTTTTTCGACCACAGTCAATCACACCGATCGTAGCGCTAGGATACCGACCTGCACGTGGAAAATGTATTCGGCTTCGGTTTCCGACACGCTGCCATCGTTTCCAGGTCGTAAGGCTCCCACCCCATCCTGGGTAGCGAAAAAGCCATTTATAAAGAAAATCAGGCTGGTCCAAACGGATCAGCCTGATTTTTTTATACTACATCCAAAATAATCGGCAGATGGTCACTTAGGTTCGGCGATGACATAGACATCAGCCTTAAGTGCAAGCACCTCCTTATATTTCTCTCTGAATTTGTTGTTACAGTTCCAACTAACGATTCTCATAATTAATGTAGGTCAAGAACCTGTTTAGACACAAAAGTTTGTATAGCATTCACTTTATCATACATAACCTGAAGAAATCTATCGAGCTCAGCATGTGTCATGTCTACTATTGATTTTGTAGTATCTTTGGTTATCTTATAGAAGAGACGATTCTCGCTTTGATTAAAAAAGATTCCGAGTTCTTTCGCATCATTCTGTATATCGGGATTGTTTAATACTTCTTGGAATTTCTTTTTAATACTATTATCTTCAACGTGTAAGACAAAAGTGTATTTGTTTCCGGTAAGTAATTGTTGTTCAGTTAACGGTATCCATTCAAAATGAACTTGTTTGGGCCATTTAATCAAAAATACCTGGAAATAGCCTCTTTGTGTGCCATTATAAAAGCTAAATTGTTCATCTGGACATAATTCACTTAAAACCTTTATAGAGACATTTTGCAACTTATCAGTTGCATATTTCACGTATCTATTCACTGTATTTCCTACTATGCTTTGTAATTCATCCAATATGTGCATATACGAGTGAAACTTCGAATAAGTTTCACCAATAGACATTTCTTTCGTACACCCAATCTCGTTCGCGATTTTTTCCTCCATTTTCAATCGGATGCTCCTTTGCGAATCTCTTATCATAAATAATCCTTCCAAATGATCGATATATTGCTTTATTGCAGAAGTAAGCCATTCTTCTTTGACTCTGCAATTTGGAAGGACTATCTCCCTTAACCATGGCAGGATGTCATGAAGATAATTCATTTCTATAAATCGGTCTTTCAGAATACCCTTAGCTGTTTCTGTTAAACTATAATCTTCAACTTTTTTAGTGCCGTCTTTAGTTAGGTATATGACCCAGATATTATCAGCCGGAATACCACGTTTTATTTCTGTCATCACATACCGCTCAATTTGTTTGTTCTGGTCTTCTGCCCAATGTATTTTATTTTCTATTATTATCGCATGCTCTCCCATTTTCTCAATTAATCCATCTATATATTCCAGATTGTAATAGACCTTGGATTTCTCAATATCAAAAGACTCCAAATTAAGCCCAGGAATCAGACCAAGAAAAGATGACAGAATTACATGTTTCCCATCTTCTTTATATTGAAGCAGATGGGTCAGTATTCGAGTATGAGCGTTCTCATTCGCGTGGAGTTCATCAATAACATTAATATGAAAAGGCAAAGCTGCTTTTTGTTCCTTATAGAATTTTGCAAATTCTCTAGCCAGACTAATATTTTCAGAAACCTGTTCACAGTACTGAATCAATACGGGTTCTACGATATTACGCAATTCGATGATAGCATTCCCTAGTTCAATAATCTCACGACCACTAACGCTTTTGTTAAGTCTGTATGCAAAATCACAAAAATTCCTCTCTACAACCGTAGCAACATCGTTATTGGGAAGATGTTCCTTTAGATAAGAACATAAGTTCTTATAATTGGAATTCTTCGGTTCTATATGGAGCTCAAAATGATTCTGATATAATTCATAGTGAATCGATTTATCAGGTAAATCTATCGGCAGGTTGTTATCGACACCTACCTGAAAAGCTGCATTTCTATAAACGGAAGTACCCAGCATGCTTTCCAAAAATAAATAATCATTTTCTGTATATGCCATAATTGTTTACTAATTGTTATTTTGATACATTGTTAAGAGATCGTATTAAGATAATTCACATCTTCAAGATTATTGATTACTATATCTCAAAGCATGAGAAATTGGGATATTGATTATTTCGGCTGCAAATATACGATATTTCACAAGACTAACCAAAAAAATACGGGAAAATCTACAATAGTTCTGCCAATAATATAGTGATGTACGGTAAGCATTCGGTAAACCCCGTATCGACATTCAAAGGCATTCAAAGACTATGAAGCATTCTCCGAAAAAGTTGGAGTTTTTCGGAGAAACTTGTACAAGTTTGTAGATATTTTCGGAGAATTGTCGGAGACGTTCGGAGA
>NZ_JAGCFH010000078.1 GCF_017650195.1 Ruminococcus sp.
CAGGCGAAATTGAATGGAGGTACTATCCTGATCCTGATAATTACAAGGTCTTTAACGAGGGCATGACTTGGACAGAAGCCGAAGCATACTGCGAAGGCTTGGGCGGTCATCTTGTAACTATCACATCTGCTCAGGAACAGGCTGTTGTTAAGTCTCTTGTACGTTCTCAGCCGGAGCGTAAAAATAATTATTGGATGGGAATGAGAAGAGTCGACGATTTGAACTTCGCATGGATAACAGAAGAAGAATTGGATTATACTTACTGGCATACTGGCAATCCAAATAACGGCGGAGTTGAACAAAATGCGGTCCTGTTTTATGGTAATTATGAAGCTAGAATTGGCGAATGGGACGACATAAATGAAAGTGGAAAGTGCGCAGGCGATACTTACGGAGTTGAGAATTTCGGCTTTATCTGCGAACTTGACGATAAAAATGTAAAGGAACCGGTTATCACCTCAAAGTATGCGGTATACGACGACGGCATGAACTGGGAAGATGCCGAGGTGGTTTGCGAAAGCGTCGGCGGACACCTTGCGACTGTCAACTCCTCGGAGGAGCAGAAATATATCAATGCTCTCCTTAGCTCGGATTCTCTTGCAAAGCCCTACTACTGGCTGGGTGGCGTTCGTGATGAGAACGACGAGTTCGGCTGGGTAACCGGCGAGGAAATGGGATACACTAACTGGGACGGCGGTGAGCCGAACAATAAAAGTGAGACCTGTATCATGGCATATCGCTCCAGCGGTCTGTGGAATGACAGCTACTCTACCGGAAATATGGGTTCGGCAGAAACGAAAATGGGTTATATCTGCGAATGGGATGAAGAAACCGAGAGCGGTCCTGCGCCGGGAGAACCTTATGATACAAGCAAGTATAACCCTAACCATGCGACAGTAAAGCCTACTATCTCGCTAAGCCGCATAAAGATCTCACAGAAAACGGCACATGAGAACCTGGTACAGACTATAGAGCTTACCGTCAAAGATGCAGAAGGAAATTACGGTCCTACCGGCTTCCATATTGATTACGATTCCAGACTGCAGCTTGTTGATAGAGACGGTGAAATCGCAGAGTTAGGTCCTGCTGGAAAGAAATTAAGCAGTGAAACTGTAATGTATGGAGATCACAGCTTTTTTGTTGCGACAGCATCTTCCGAAAATACTGGCCGTGACGGCGTGCTCTGGTCATTTGATCTGAAACTGCCTGCTGACGTCAGAGCAGGCGACGTATATCCGATAAATATCGTATATAATCCTTCTTATAACCCTACGCATGGAACAGATCTTTTCAGCAACGTTGAACGTGACGAGGAAGGTATGCTCATGGAGGCATGGGTATTTACCCATGGTATCGTACAGGGCTATATTGAGATAATCAATGGTGATGATACAGTATCCACGACCACCACCACAACCACCACCACAACGACTACAACTACAACAACAAGTCCTGATACACGCAGATTCAAGGTATATAATGATGTAATGACTTGGGCAAAGGCAGAAGAATACTGCGAGAGCCTTGGCGGTCATCTTGCCGTTATAACCTCAAAGGAGGAGCAGGATACGGTCACTGCCTTACTTAAGGCAAAGGATATAAACCGTTCTCAGTACTGGTTCGGCGGTTGCCGAAACGAAGAGGGCGTGTTCGTATGGATAACCGGCGAGGAAATGGTATATACCAACTGGCGCAGTGGCGAACCGAATAACGTCGGCGGACATGAGGATTATATGATGGCATACTCCTCCGACGGTATGTGGAACGATCTTCCCGAGGGAGAGAGATGCGGCTTTATCTGCGAATGGGACAACAGCCCTGTAGAGACTACTACCACTACGACTACAGTGCCGGAGCCTCCCAAGCCCCGCAGACTTGATATCGACGGTGAAATGCACGTCACCGAGATGACCATGGACGATATCCAGCGTGCAGGCATTGATCTCAGCGACGACGACAATTACCATGTATTCGATTACGAGGTAACGCTCACATTTGAAGCTGAGGTATTCAATATCCATAAGTATGAGTACGTTCCCACAACTCCTGTTTCAGGTCACTATGATCCTCCACAGAGCTATCACGTTGAAGTAAACGGAGTTCCTGCACAGGTAATCAGCTATCATGAAACTGTACATGAAGAGATGTATATGATAATCAGGGGCGAGTGCAAGTGGCTCAAGGAGTTCTACGACGTTCAGCTCATAGTTATCAACAAGGACAATGAATCACTCACAAGCTGCAGCGCAGAGCTCAATGTTCCCGAGGGACTTACTCTCGTAAACAGCGAAATGCTCCAGCAGCTCGGCGATCTTGCTCCCGGAAAGGCTTTTGACGTACACTGGTACGTAAGAGGCGACGTTGCAGGAGACTACGAGCTTTCAGCTCTGTTCAAGGGCACAAATAACGGCGAGGAGTTTGAATACCCCTTCTATTCACGCGAGATCCTTCATGTATATGCAGGCGACGCACTTAAAATGGAGATAGAGGTGCCGAGATATTCGTTCTTCGGTGAGAACTATCCCGTAAAGATCAGATTCTTCAATGTTTCAGACAAGCCCATATATAATATCGAGCATACTATAAAGGGCGTAACACAGGCTTCAAGAACTATAATAAGAAAGTACCGCAACGGAGAGCTCATAAGCGAGAGCGACAAGTATGAGGTGCTCCAGAGCGATTCACACAGGTACAGATACGCTCTTGGACAGCTTGACCCCGGCGACTGCATCGAAGCTACTGTAAATATCAAGGATATCTGGAGATCAATACTTGAACAGTACATTGCAGACCAGAGAATAGCGGCTGACTGGATAACCTTCCTCACAGGAGTGAGCAACAATCCCTATCTGCGCGGTGTGAACTATGTTTCATCGCTTTACTCGACAATACTCGAAAACATTGTTGTAGCTCACGTTCTCAAATCAGTGAGCGTTGCTACACTTCCCGATTCTACCACAACTGTGCCTTACGAGGTAAAGATAGTTGATATCCCTGAGGATCTAAGAGCAAAGTATGATAAGGATATCGCAAAGGCTGTAGCAAAGCAGCAGATCGGCTGGTTCATGGGTCAGGCAGGAATGGGCACAGTGGCATTTCTTGACGAGACCACAGATGAAAACGGCGGCGATGAAGAGCTGTCAGAGTATACTCATTTTATCCTTGCGCAGTCAGGCGTTATCGGAGATATCGTAAAGATTGCCGAGGACTATTATGTAAGATATCATCAGCCCGAGGGCAATATATCCGTTGAATTCAAGGTCGTAAGAGCAGACAGGACTGCTGCTGACAGTGATTTTGACATCGAGGTCATCGACGGAGACTATACCGAGGAAGACGGAACGATAATTCTTACAAGCGACGCTATCATCAAGGTCGTTCCCAAGACTTCGGGCGTGGAGGCTTCTCTCAGCTTTGAAAGCACAGAGGGCGAGGAGCTCTGTTCACTTCCTGTTGTAACTGTTGACGATCACGAGTGCAGCGGAGAGTATACTATCATAGCTCCCCCCACAGGAAGCGATCCGGCAGTAAAGGCTGTATTCTGCGATACCTGCCATAAGCTCATCCGTTCTACCTTCGTAAAGGACGGCTACACGGTAATGCTCAGCAACGGCTACACAACAAATGATATCAGAGGCGCTCTTGAAGCTGCCAAGGATATCGAGGAAGATATAAAGCTCTACCTCTTCGGCACGGTAAATATCACTACAGACATCACAGTGCCTGAGAATATCACAGTTATAATAGTCCCCCATACCGTTCTTAATATCAAGGAGGGCTGCGTTTTCAACGTCAGGGGAGAACTGAAGAATTTCAGCAGTGATGCTATGAAGAAGGTAAAGATCTGTCTGAACTACTGGAACGGCAGAAGCGAGATGCTTGAGGTCGAGAGTGGAACAGTTGTAGATAGTCTCCCGGATATCAGCACAGAGACCTGCGCGTTAAAGGGCTGGTACAAGGACGAGGCTCATACAGTACCGTTCACTGCCTTCACAGCCGGCGAGAACTGCAATTACTATGAGTTCTATGCAGATATCGACCACAGCTTCAACAGCCGCGGCAGATGCAGTAAATGCCACGAGCTCGAAAACGGACGCGACGCATTCATCGGTATCAGTGCAAGCGTCAGCGACGAGATAACTCTCAGGCTCACAGCTGATCTGAGCGCAAGCTCTGCTGCCGACAGCGAGGCTTACGGAGAGTTCATTCTTCCCAACGGCGTTGTAAAGATACAGAAGCTCTCAGAGGCTGTAAATAACGGCGACGGCACCTATACATTCTCATGCAGTTTGATTCCTATATACATAGATGACGAAATAAGCTTACAGATACACTATTCAGACGGAGCTGCCGGCTCGGTTATCTCCTACAGCGTAAGGAAATATCTTGACGCTCTCACAGGCAATAAGCTCGTAGACGAGGCTACGGCTGAATATATTGATTCCCTTATCGTTTATGCCGAAAGTCTTAAGGCATACAATGACGATACTATCAGTCCGGAGGACATTGATGTCATTGATACCGATGTTGCTCTCGGCGACGAATACAATGTTGCGGTAAGAAGAGAGGGAGACATGGTGAAGGCTTCACAGGTCTCCATGAGCGTTGGCGAGAAGCTTGAGCTTACAGTAAAGTTCAGACTTGCAGGCGGCAGCTCTATAAGCGATTATGTATTCACTGTCGGCGGAGAAACTGTTTCGGCAGTACAGGACGGCGACCTTGCCTCAGTGACATGGAAAAAGCTCACACCCGATACCTACGGCGAGCTCAGAACATTCAGAGCTGAGTCGGTCAGCGACCCCGGAGTATATGCGGAGACAGATTTCTGCCCCTTCACTTATGCAAAGCTTGCTTTGAACGCCGGTACAGACGCAAAGCTCATCAATCTGATGAAGGCGCTTGTGATCTACGGCGAAAAAGCTGCAAATTTAAATAAATAAGGAGAAACTCTCAGATGAAAAACTACACCACACCTGAATTAAGTATCATAACCTTCGATTCAGAAGATGTTATCACAGTATCACCGGTAACCGTAGATCTTCCGACATTTAATCTTGAAGAAGAAAAATAAGACCGATTCAGAACCGGCACAGGGCAGCCTTTCGAGGCTGCCCTGCTTTTTTCGGCAGTTAAATTCCTTATATAATATTTTTACATATTACATCATACGTTGACATTTGGTTTAATATTCATTGGCAGTATTATATACAATTTGTGAACACATACAAAAAGGGAAGTAGGCTTTGCGTTCTGACTTGACAATATTATCATATATGCATTATAATAGTAATCGGTGAAGTTTATCTATTACTGCTTGTATATAATAACTATAGTAATACTGGACTTTGTTTTTTAAGAGGGCTCTATGAGATAAAATTTAAAGAATGCGAGGATCTGTAAAGTGCATAAGGATGAAATGGATAATTATATTGACTTAAAGTCTCTGATTTCACTCATACTAAGCAAATGGTGGCTTATACTACTGGCAGCGCTGATAGGCGGGGGCGCGGCGTTCGGTTATTCAAAACTGTTTATGCCGTTGAAGTACAAATCTGAGCTGGCAATGTATGTACAGAGCTATACTTCATTCAATGAGAATCCAGATCATAATTATAATAATATCAACAATTCCAAGCAGCTTATCAATACATATAAAAAGGTGCTCAAGGACAAGGCTGTACTGAATGATATAGGTGATCACCTTATAGAGTCATTCAGTCCGGAAGTTATATCTAAATGCTTTACAGTTTCAAACGGCAAGATATCTCCCGATTCAATTGACCCATGTATTTCCTTGGATTCGCCTCCGGATACTAGCGTACTGTCTATGACGACGATTACAAAGGACCCTGAGGTATCTGCTGCTATATGCAACTATATGGCGCTTGTAGCTCCCGATTATATCGAGAGAGCTGTTGGTGTAGGTGAGATAAACGCTATAGATACGGCAAGAGTATCATATAATCCTGTATCTCCCAATGTGAAGAAAAATGCTGCTCTTGGAGCATTTGCAGCTGCTTTCCTTGCAGTAGTGCTCATAATCCTTGTGGATTTCTTCGATAATACAGTTA
>NZ_JAGCFH010000079.1 GCF_017650195.1 Ruminococcus sp.
ATAGCTGTAGGTGTAACAAGCTTTAACTTAGCATTCGTAGCATCTGGAAGTATCCAGTTTGATGAGCTTGTAAGAGCATTAAAGTAATTGGTTCCGTTAGCACTGATCTCAATGATAGGATCAGCAGACTTAGCTGAGATTGACATTGAAGATACCGTAACAGTCTTATTCATTGAGAACCACGCGTAGGTGGAGGTTGCCAGCATTGAAGCAGAAACAGCAAGCATCATAGCAGCCGGTATAAGCTTCTTGGCTGTATTACCTTTTTTCTTGTTATTAGTTTTCATCATAAGTCATTTTCCTTTCATAATAAATTACCGGTATTGGCTCCGGCTGCCTCCTGTTTGTGTTTATGCTTTATACTTTTTGTTTACAACCATATTATAACTTGTTTTAATGGAAATGTCAATATCATGTAGAAAAGTTCATATTTTTTCAAAATTTTTCGGCACTTTACACAATAAAACATACTTCCCTTTCACTTTCAACACAACAAATTTATTACATTATGTATATAGAAATCACGTTATCAAAAACAGTAAAAAGCTTTCCACAACTGACTGAACCAATTCCATCACTACATTATAATATAAGTGGTCATACCATTCTTTACCAAATTTTAATAATTCATAAATTTTCATAATCCTCATTGACTTTTTTATGTTGTATATGCTATAATCTTATATGTAAATGGGAAATTGCCATTTTTTGTCATCAAACCCGTTCCGGCGGGTATGAAGGGGGTATGGTTATGCTGCAGATCGACGAACAATTTATTGTTGATAACTTCGATAAAGCACTTGCGAACGGTTCTATCAAAGCTTACTATCAGCCCGTTATCAGGACTCTTACCGAAAAAATATGCAGCGTTGAAGCGCTCGCGCGCTGGCAGGACCCGGTAATGGGACTGCTCTCGCCTTTCCTGTTCATCAACGTTCTCGAAAAGTACAGGCTCATACATAAGCTCGACTTGTATATCCTTGAGAATATATGCGTTACATATAACGAAATGAAGAGCAAGGGGCTTCCGCTCCACCCGTTCTCCATAAATCTCTCCCGTCTTGACTTTGACGAGGTGGATATGCTAAAGGCTATTTCTGATATATTAAAGAAGTACGATGTTCCCTCCAAGGCTATACATATAGAGATAACAGAAAGTGTAATGCTCGATAATACCGCTTACTTTCGCCGTATCTTCGACAGCTTCCACGACGCAGGTTTTGCTATCTTCATGGACGACTTCGGCAGCGGCTATTCGTCCCTCAACGTATTGAAGGACTACAGCTTTGACGTGCTGAAAATAGATATGCGCTTTCTTAGCGATATCGGCTCCCGTTCAAAGAAGATACTTGCTTCTGTAGTCAATATGGCAAAGGCTATAGGCATACATACCCTTGCAGAGGGCGTAGAGACCAAGGAGCAAATGACTTTTCTCCGGAATATCGGTTGCGAGATGTTACAGGGCTACTACTATGCAAAGCCTATGGACGGCGAGCTGTACGTACAGTACCTCTCCGATACAGGTTTTCAGGTGGAGGACCCCGAAGAGCATCATTACTGGAACGATGTCGGACAGATAAACTTCCTCAGTCCTGACCCTCTTACCGAAAATGATTTTGTCGAAGCCGAAAACGGTGATTATGGCTTTATCCGTGAGAATGCCGCAGCTCTTGCACTTATAGAGCAGTCAGGTCCTCAGCATGTAGAGCTCCTGTACGAGAATCAGGCGTTTGCAACAGGACTGCAAAAGATAGGTTTCAGATGCTCTCAGGATATGATAACGGCTATCAATGAAACCGAAGCCGCATACTATCCTAATATGGACGAACAAGTTAATTTCTCCATCAAAACAGGCAAAGTCATAAAAGAGGATCACTTCCTCAATGGTGTATATTTCACTTATTTTACAAAATGCATAGCTCAGACTGATAAAAAGGTGATGCTCGCCGCAAGCATACAGACTTATGGCAGTAACGTGGATACATCCTCAAACGAGATGTTCGACGTATACAGCCGTGCTATCATAGATACATATGATCATATAACTCTCATGGATCCCGAACACAACCGCGTGACTGCCCGTGTCTACTCAAAGCAAGGTTACTCACCAGACTACTCGAATATGCCGCTTGATGTCGCTCTCAGGAATTTTGCCAATGAAGAGGTCATTGAAACTGAAAAAGCTGCATTCCTTGCTTTTACCGATCCACCGACACTCCGCCACAGAATGGCAGAAGGAAAGTGCAGGTTCCTACATCAGACATTTAATTTAAAATGTCCCGACGGAAGTTTCAGACCAAAAGATATACGTATAACAAAGCTTTATCTTGGGATTGATATCAACGGCGTCGGTGAGATGTTTATGTTGACCATGCAGAGCATTACTGAAGACGGTAATTAAAATTAAAGTTTTTACGTACTTAAGAAATAGCATAAGCAAAAGCTTGTGCTATTTTTATTTTTCATCGGATCATATTTTAATTATATATGTTTTCAACAATAATTTGTATTGAAAAAAGCCGAATTTAAGATAAGTTTAAGATTATTTTAAGCTTTATTCATTATTATGTAAATATCTGATAACGATATCTCATTATCACAACTTAGGAGGATGATACAAATGAGGAATAAAAAATTACTGGCAGGTCTCCTGTCAGCACTAGTCCTCGGAACAGCATCAGCTACAAACGCAGTAGCTGCTGACGGTCTCTATGGCGACGCGAACTGCGACGGCAACGTAGATATGTCTGATGCTGTTCTCATAATGCAGTCACTTGCAAATCCTGCAAAGTACGGCATTAACGGAACTAACGAAAATCACATCACACAGAAGGGTATAGATCTTGCTGATGTTTCCGAAAATGGAAACGGTCTTACCACAAACGATGCACTCACTATTCAGAACTACCTTTTGGGCAATGTAAAGTCGCTACCCGAATCATTCAAGGACAATTCCGGTCAGGGTTCTTCCGATCAGGAGGAAGAACAGGACAACGTTGAAGAGGTAAATACCAAGATCCACCTCAGCGGCTCTTCTATAACAGTTGAAGGCGAATACGCTGTTGCAAACGGCTCGAAGGTAACTATCTCACACTCCGGTACCTTCACTATCGACGGCACTCTTACAGACGGTCAGATTTACGTTGAGGTTCCTGATGAAAAAGCTGACATGGGCACTGTTAAGCTGGTATTCAATGGCGTCAACATCACCGGCAAGAGCGCTCCTGCTATCCTTGTCAAGAATGCAGACAAGACCTCTATCACAGTTGCAGATGGTACTGAGAACACAGTTTCTGACGATACAGCTGCGTACACAGGTGACGAGCTCGAAAGCGCTGTTATTGAGGCTAAGGACGATCTTACCATCAAGGGCGGCGAAAGCGGCACAGGAACTCTTACCATAAATGCTAACTTCCAGCCTGCTATAGTATGCAACAACGACCTGAAGCTTACAGGCGGTATTCTCAACATCAGCACTTTAAATGAGGATCCTGAACTGACACCCGACACTGTAAAGGGCAAGGGCTCTGTAACAGTAAAGGGCGGCACAATTAATATAACCTCCAAGGGTGACGGTATCAAGTCCTCAAAGGGCGAGGTAGTTATCGAGGGCGGTACTATATCTATAAAGGCAAGCAAGGATGCTATACAGGCTGAGACTGATATAACTATATCAGGCGGCGATATCGCTGCATTCGGCGACAAGGGTCTCACAGCTGTCGGCAACGTAAATATCACAGGCGGTAACCTCATCGCAACTGCAAAGGACAATCAGTGCGAGACTATCACCTCAACAGAACAGGCTACGCTTGTTCTTGACTTCACCAAGGAGTGGGCAAAGAACAATCCTATATCAGTAACTGATACTTCAAACAAGGTTCTCATTGAGCAGAACACTCCCAAGAAGTTCAAGTATGCTATAGTTTCATCTCCCGACATCGCTTCAGGCGACCTTAAGGTATTTGCAGGCGGCATCAAGATGAAGCACAGTACTGGCAGCACCTTCAAGAGCGGAACTCCTGCAAAGTTCACAGACGTAAACAACGATATGGACAACGAGGAGCAGCTCTATCAGGAGCTCTTCAGCCAGGAGACGATCCATAAGATAGACATTCAAATGAACGAGAGTACATGGCAGAACATGATGAACAACGCAAGCAAGGAAGAATGGACTCCATGTGACGTTACCATTGACGGCGAGACAATCAAAAATGTCGGCATAAGAACAAAGGGCAACAGCTCTCTTATGATGGCTAAGAATGGTAAGTACAGCCTCCGTCTCAAGCTGGACAAGTACGACAAAACAAACAACTACCACGGACTTACCGAGTTCTGTATGAACAATATGCTCTCAGACGCTTCATGTCTCAGAGATATCCTCTGCTACAATGCTATGTACGAGGTCGACGGTGTTGCACCTCATGCAGCTCATACAGATATGTACCTCAACGGAAAGCTTTACAGTTTCTATCTCCTTGCCGAGCAGCCTGGTGATACACTGGCTGAGCGTTATGCAGTCGATGATGATTCTGTTCTTTACAAGGCTACAGAAAGAGCTGGTAACGGCGGTGGCTTCGGCTTTGGCGGTGACAGCTACTGCTCGTTCACAATGAACATGACTCCCGACAGATTCGATGTTAAATTTGGTATTGACGATAATTACCAGCACATTGTAGATATACAGACAGCTATCAACCAGCTCACCTCAACGAACTACAAGTTCATCGAGGACGTTATAGATGTACCGAGCTTCCTCAAGGGATTCGCTGTAAACTCTATATTCTGCAACTATGACAGCTATAACGGCTCACTCGCACACAACTACTACCTGATGTACTCAGGCGGCAAGGCTTACTTCGTAGGCTGGGACTACAACCTCTGCCTCGGTAACTTTACAGGCGGCGCAGGATCAGTAACTTCTGATATAACGACAAGTCTCTATCAGTCAACTGTAGAGAACCGTCCTCTTGCAAAACTCCTTCAGGTACCGGAGTATTACGAGATGTATGTAGATATTGTTAAGGACATCCTTAACTACTACAGTGACCCCGAGCAGTATGTTGCAGATTACGCTAAAAGAATACGTTCACACGTTCAGGCTGATCCAAGATTCGAATTCACTATTGATCAGTTCGATCAGAACACTTCAAAGAGCGCTCAGGGCCTCCAGTACAGCAGTGATGGCGGCAACAACGGCGGCTGGGGCATGGACTTCGGCGGCAACAACGGTGGTCAGCAGAACGGCGGACAGCAGAACTGGAATTTCGGCGGCGATCAGCAGAACGGTGGTCAGCAGAACTGGAATTTCGGCGGCGATCAGCAGAACGGTGGTCAGCAGAACTGGAATTTCGGCGGCGATCAGCAGAACGGCGGACAGCAGAACGGTGGTCAGCAGAATTGGAACTTTGGCGGTGACAACGGTGGTTTCAACTTCGGTGGCTTCCAGATGAATGCAGACGAACCACAGTCCGATGACGATTCCGTTATTGGCGAAGAATGGTCATTTGAAGGCGGCTTCGGTGGCGGCGGAATGAACTGGGGCGGCGGCAACGGAGGCGGCTTCGGCGGCGGCTGGGGCGGTGGCTTCGGCGGCGGTGGAATGTTCGGCGGCGGAAATATATCAGTCGTTGACTTCCTTATTGAAAGATTTGCTATAATCCGTCAGGCTCTTAAGTTCTGATAACATTATATAATAATCATTGAGAACTCCTGTGGCAGACAATGCCTCAGGAGTTCTTTTTATATATTTTTGTGCAAATTTCAGTACATAACAAGTTATTTTTAAATAATCATACACAACTTCTTCATTTTGTCCACCTTTGTTGCAAAATATGAGTTTACAGATTGAATAATTTGAGTTATTATTACATTAAATAATATCGAGCGTCTAGTCCTCTCATGGCGCTCATCAGGGGGTCAAAAAAATGAAAATAACCAACAAGATCAGGACTGTCCTCTCATCAGTCGTGGCTGGAGCCATGCTCCTCTCTTCAGTGAGCATATTCCCTTCCGAAAATCTCGATGCTGATGCAGCCGGAGCCTGCACAATCAACACAAACAAGGAATACCAGACTATCCGTGGCTTCGGTGGTATGAATCATCCGGAATGGCAAAGCTACAATGTTCAGAACGGAGCTCCCGGAGATATGACCGCAGAACAGGTGCAGACGGCCTTCGGAAACGGTGATAACGAGCTAGGTCTCACTATCCTCCGTATCTTCGTAAGCGATGATCAGAACGCATGGAAGAACGCAATACCTACTGCTCAGAGAGCTCAGAAGCTGGGTGCTACTGTATTTGCAACTCCATGGAATCCTCCAGCTTCAATGAGGACAAACGGCAGCGGTGGTCCTCGAGGCGGTCAGTACGTTCTTAAAAACGGTTCCGAAGCACAATACGCTAAGCACCTAAACGACTTCATCAAATACTGTAATAGTCAAGGAGTTGAGCTAAATTCCATCTCTGTCCAGAACGAACCTGACTGGTCAGGTGAATGGACATACTGGGCTCCAGACCGTTGCGCAAGCTTCATTGCGAACTACGGAAAGACAGTAACAGCAGGCACAAATACAAAATTGATGTCTCCAGAAAGCTTCAGCTACAGCAAGGATTACTACAACGCTATCCTTAATAACGCACAGGCTATGGCAAACTGCGATATGTTCGGAACTCATTTCTATGGCACACAGCGTAGCCAGATGGACTTCCCGGCCCTTGAAAGCTGTGGCAAGGAAATATGGATGACTGAGGTATACGTCCCCAACAGTGACAACAACTCAGCTGACCGCTGGCCGGAAGCAGTCCAGGTAGCGGAGAATATCCACAATGCTCTCGTTGTAGGAAATATGAACGCTTATGTATGGTGGTACATCCGCCGTCAGTACAGCCCGATGTGGGATACAGGAAAAATATCCAAGCGAGGCTATGCAATGGCTCAGTTCTCAAAATGGGTACGTCCCGGAGATGTACGTATCGACGCAACAGAACAACCCAACAGCAATATTCTCGTTTCAGCATACAAGCACAGTGATACTCAGGCTACTGTCGTTGCAATAAACAAGGGCAGCGGAGCTGTTTCGCAGCAGTTCACACTCAGCAACAGAACAGTAACAAACGTTGATACCTACAGAACCTCTGGAAGCGAAAATATTGCTAAAATCGGCGGTATTTCCGCAAGCGGCTCTTCATTCACCGCACAGCTCCCGGCAAACAGCGTTACCACATTCGTTGTTGGTCTTGAAAGTGACGGCAAAGGCTTTGAAGGCGGCAAGGATCCTGTACCTCCGGAACCGATTGAGCCCGATGAGAATGGTTACTACTATCACGATACATTTGAGGATGACAGCAACGGCTGGGAAGGCAGAGGCGGCGCTTCTGTTTCCACAGACGGTACAGCTTATGCCGGCAGTAAGGCTCTCGCAGTTTCCGGCAGAAGCAGCGCATGGCACGGCGCTATGAAAAATCTCGACTCACTTACCTTTAAGGGCGGAGAAACATACAGCTTCAGCGTAGTAGCTTCTGGCTCGGGCAATATGATGCTCTCGCTTCAGTACACAGACGCTTCAGGAGAGACAAAGTACGAACATATTGCTAACGGCGAGTCCTCAGGCGAATATGTACAGCTTGCAAATGCTGAGTATACCCTTCCGGAAGGTTCGGGATATATCCTTTACGTTGAGACTGAAACAGGCGCCGACAGCTTCACTATCGACGAGGCTATCGTTGCAAAGGCAGGTACTCAGATAAACGGACCTGTAGTAACGACTACCACAACCACCACAACTACAACGACCACTACAACAACTACTACCACCACAACTACCACTACTTCAACAAGTACCACAACCACAACAACCACCGTTACGACAACTCCCGAAACTACCACAACCACAGCTCCTCAGGATCCTAAGGCTGCTCTTGAAGCCAAGGTCACAAAATGGGGCGACGCAAACTGCGATGACAATATTGATATGGGCGATGCAGTACTCATCATGCAGTCACTTGCAAACCCAGGCAAGTATCAGCTTTCGGAGTCCGGCAAATACAACGGCGATGTATACGAGGCAGGCGGTGGTATAACCAACAGCGACGCTTCGACCATACAGAAATATCTCCTTGGTCTTCTCAAAGAATTCCCCGAAAATTATGCTGAAAATATAACAAGCGTATAATATCCGGATACATTGTAAAACAGGAGCACGGCACAGTCCGTACTCCTGTTCTTTTTTATGTTGAGCTTTCTTCATACACCGAATGAAAGCGTTCACGCTCAAAGGGTATCTCATTCTTAACATAATCCTTATAAGCAATATATTCGGCGCAGTTCTCGAGCATGTCCGTATCTGATATACCGAGCCTTATATTTGAGTTAGGCGTTCCCTGTCCCAGACGTCCGTCCCTTTCTGCCGAAGCTATGATAATATAGTACTTACCGGTTTCAAGCATTTCGTCTCCTTCAAGAACAGAAATGCTTTTGCCATCAATATTAACTCCTCCATGCTTGAAAAGCTCGATGGGTTCATTTGTTTTCAAGCTGCCTTTAATGTTTTCAACGACCTTAACTCTATAGTAAGTATACGGCATACCGTTCATTGTTCCCTTCTCATTTATTCTGATCTTGTCGTATTCTGTCCGAAGCTCTTCATCAACCCTTGCAACAAATACATAATCAGCCCATCCTACGACCTCTTCAGGAGCGTTCACATTTATCACGAAACAAGCGGAATTATAATCCATGGGCAGTTCACTGCTTAGTGCATAGCTGTCATATCTTGCCGTCTTATTATTCCGCGGCATCAATACTGCTCCTGTTATCACAGCTGCGGCGCATGTCACAGCAACGAGGAACCGTTTTACAACTACAATTTTCGCTTTTTTTACTGAGCCGTTCAGTACAGGTATCAGTCCGGTATCTATATCGCCGATAACATCAAGAAGAATATCACTATTTTTCATAAATACACTCCCTCCTTTTCCAGATACTTTTTCAGTTTTTTCCTTACACGCTGTAAAACCATTTTTACAGCCCCGTTTGTCAGAGCATTACGTTTTGCTATCTCGGCAGTAGGCATTAAGTACCAGTAACGCATAAGGAATATATCCCTATTCTTATCGGGAAGACCGCACAGGAATGTATTCAGCAACTCACGAAGTGCGAGCCTGTCTTCTATTGCTGATCCATCCCCAATACATTCACCAAGCTCATCGAGACACATAGCGGTCTGACCACCGCCATATCTGCCGCTCCTTTCCCTTCTGTATTTATCAATAGCCAGATTACGCGTAATTCTTCCCAGAAACGCTGACAGTCGCAAAGGTCTTTCGGGAGGTATAGCGTTCCATGCCTTCAGCCATGTTTCATTAACACATTCCTCACTATCCTCTGCCGAGTGAAGTATATTATCTGCTATCGTGCTGCAATATACACCGTACTTGCTTTTGCTCTCTTTTATCGCCCTTTCATCCCTCTGCCAGTATAGTTCAGTTATAACACTATCATCCATGCATTCACCTCCGTTATACCCTTTCACCATTAAAGACGAAAAAACTCCGGCATAGGTAACGCTCACCTGATTTTTCTATTAAAATTGTATCCTAAAATCCTTCAAACAACAACAGGTAACAGCTTTTTTATCTGCAGGATACAAAGAGATCTGTCCGCATATAATGTTATTATTTTTTGCAAATTGACACATGCCGCAGAAATTCCCGTGTTTAAGGATATGAAGTCTATATAAATCACCCAGTAGCTTCATTTTCTGTTCATTTGTCATATTGTGAAATTGTTTCAACCAATTAACGTTGTTTTTACTTTGGCAATCGTTAATTAGCGCAACAATTGCATTGACATTAAGAGCTTTTTATGATATAATAGCACAAAGTGCATTTGATGTTCGTATTTAATAATGTGTATATCATCAAATTGATACGCAGCTTTTTCACTATGAATATCAAAGGTATTATTGTATACGTTTTAATGCGTAAAAAACCAAAGAAAGGAAGTATTGCAAATGAAAAAGTTTATCTCTGCAATCACATCATTCTGCATGGCTGCAACAATGATAAGTGCTGTAGTTCCTGCAACTGTAGGAGCCGCAGACGCTTCAAAGAGTTTTGCTGTCAAGACTTATGACATCAATAAGCCTGCATCATCCGACGCTCAATCAACAGTTACTATCAAGAAGAGCGATATCCCCTCAGACGGTTATGTTCTCCCCTGCGCTCTTTATTTCTCAGAGGGCGTTGATAACTCCACAGATTCTCTTCTTGTAGGAATCACAACAGATTCCAAGGCAATTTCCTTCAAGGTATATGATCCGCTTGAGCCATACAAGGCTGGTGAAAAAGAATACACCATAAAGGGAAATACCTTCAAGACTGACAGTTATATCTCATTTGCTGGAAAGTATGACAAACTGGACGGCTATTCGGCAGCAGGTCTCCCAGTATTTGGCGTTGACAGCTCTCAGACAGCTGCTGGTACAGATAACTACTATATCGGCTGTTCATGGATGAACGCCGGTGTGCCTTATTCATGGGCAGGCGAAAAGTCCGATTCATACCCATTCTACGTATTTGATACTATCATTCCTCAGAACATCTCCACAGGTACATATTCTGTAAAGTTCTGTGAGTACAATACAGATTCAACTGGTAAGAACAACAATCCTTCTCCAATGGTAGAAGGTGAGAAGCAGAGATATACATTAGAGAACGGCAATCTCACGATATCTCCGCTCACTATCAAGGTCGTTGAATCCCTTGATGATACAGGCAGCAGCTCTGCCGAGGGATCAGAAGTAAGCTTCTCATTCGTTGACGAGAATGGCAGCAGCAGCATATCTGCAAAGCCAGGCGACGAGATCACTGTATTTGCTAACATCAAGGCTGGCGGTCAG
>NZ_JAGCFH010000080.1 GCF_017650195.1 Ruminococcus sp.
ATGAATGATCATTGTTTGATTTTAGTACTCCCATTTATGAAAAATGTTCCTGTGATTAAGATGGATTGATATTACATTATTGTTCCGCAAAGCCGTATTCTTCTAAAAATTTGACAATGCTTCTAACTGCATGCTTTTCCGCCCCCAATGAAAAACCAATGTCATTTTTGCCACCGCTTGAAATAACTTCAACAGTTGTTTTGTTGTCAGTTTCTTCTGCAATTATCGTCAAAGTCAAATTTGATCTTATTCGGAGATATTCTTTTTCAGCAATAATGATAGTCATTTTGTAATTTGGCTTTTCAATCTTCTTTATGTAAGGGCTTTCAAAGCAATAAACACTAGAAGAAAAGCATTTTTTCATAATACTTTCTATATCATTTTTATTCTGCGAAATTAATATGATTTTCTTCATAGTATTCTCCCCCAATTCTGATGTATCTAAGCGATATAATTTTTAGAAGGTTTTTTTAGGTGTTAGTTTCCAGGAATGATTCTATATTATTTGTTCCGCCTGTTGAGAGGTATGAATAATATGCAAGGATAGCAGAAGCGTCCTTTGCGTCTGACTTGTTGTCCTTGTTTACATCGCATGCTTCTTTTTGCTCATCTGTGAGTTCAGAGCTTTCACCGGTTGAGAGCCTGGAATACTCAGATAGAATAAAGGAAGCATCCTTTGCATCAACATTTCCGTCTCCGTTTGCATCACCGAGGGAAATTGACTTGGCCGGACCACCCTCCAGCACCTCAAATTTGTAGCCCCATTTTTCAGCGTAAGTCTGAGCAGTCGAGCCTGCGTATCCGCGGATAACGGTAGTCTCCTTGACGCCGAGTGTCGTTTCGTCATCGTCTATTGCACATTCGGGATTGTTGATTGTTATAGAGCTGAGTGAAGTGCAATTTTTAAACGCACCATCGCGTATTTTCTCGACAGAAGCAGGAATATCGGCGCTTTCGAGCATCACATCATTCCTAAAAGCGGTGCTGCCGATAGATTTTGCATTGTTGGAGATTCTGACGCTTTTCAGCTTTGGCATATCACTAAATGACGAATATGTGATGTCGTTAACAGAATCAGGAATTATGAGGCTCTCAAAAGAAGTATGGTAAAAAGTATAGCTTCTTAGTGATTTAACAGTTTCTGGAATGACAAATTCTTTTCCTGGATATGCAGGAGGGATCAGGACGAGCGTTGTCTTGTCCTTGGACATGAGATAATTATCGACAGAGCAGTATTTCGGGTTGTTTTCATCCACGGTGATTTTTTCGACTTTATCTGATCCTCCGAAGCATCCGCCGTTGTTGATCTGAGTGACAGAAGCAGGGAAGAATACCCCGGTCATTTCTGCTTTGCTCCAGAAAGCTGATGACCATGTACACGTCACGGGCAAGCCGTTGACTGTTGACGGGACAACAAATACACCCTCAATATCAGACGGGGTGTCTGTCAATTCGGCATAATCGCTGTACACTGCATATGTTAAGCCGTCTACGACTACTTCTTCGTAATCATCAGCATTGGCTGTTATTCCAGAAGTGAGTGACGGAACGGATGACGTGCCGAGCGGAAACGCTGAGCCTAACATCATAGTGAATGAGAGAGCACCTGCAATTATTTTTTTCTTATCCATAGTTTTTCTCCTTGAAAATATATTGATAATAATATTCTATCACAAATACCGGAAAAAGCAATTCGTTTGAGAGAGATTTGTCTGTGTGCACAAATTAGGAGGTCTTGAAATAAATTTCTTTTACCTGCTCATTTACGGAAAATAGCACTTTTCAGCACGCGTGCCTTTAAGATTGAAATATTGTTATTTTGAAAATGAAAAAAGCTGTGGAGCGGATTTCTCCGCTCCACAGCTGAAAAAATAGACTGTTATGAGTATTATTCGATTGGGATCTGTGGCTTCTTTGGTTTAAATGGATGGGCTTTTTCGTAATCAGCGGCAGCAGTAGACGATTCTTCAATGCTTGCCTTGCCGAAATACTCTCTACGCCATTTGGTATAATCAAACCGTTCACTCAGGATATAGGATATGAAACGCTCAGTTTCAATCGTACCGAGATGTTCAAATAAGCAACCATACCCACGATCAATGAGTTCGGCGGTAGTAATATTATTATTCATCATCTTCAGTCCCTCCTAAAATCATAATAAATTCGGTCGGGTTGACTACTCTAATTTTATTTCTTTTGTATTATAAAAGTTGGTCATCTGTAGTCAGCATATAATCACAATGTGCAAGAATAGCATAAGCGGTATGTAAAGCATCGGCAGACTTTACACCTGTAGACATAATCTCATTCGCTATTTCAGTAGCCTTTTCACGCCATTAGCTGCTGACATATGCAGATGAATAAGTTTTGCATATTTCAGTATGCTGATAAGTGCACTGGAGATCTTTTGCGTTGACCAATTCTAAAAATACTGATAACCAAAAACTGTTGCAATTATAACTCAGACTTGCTATAATGATTATAATAGAATTTCTGTAACTTTAACCTCTTTTCGCTAGAAGTCTCCGACCTCTACAGGTGGGAGATGAATAGCGCTCCTATTTACTAAATATTCTTGACATTGCAAACATAGTGTAATATAATAAAATCAGTTGACTATAACGAAAGCTGAAGGATAGCTTGATAGTAGACAGGAGGAATGAGTAAAATGGCAAACAAGGCTTATAAATTCAGAATATATCCGAACGTAGAACAGCAAATCTTGTTTGCTAAAACATTCGGTTGTGTCCGCTTTATCTACAATCGTATGCTTTTTGATAAAATTGAGTATTATAAGGAAACCGGGAAAATGCTTATTACCACACCAGCACAGTATAAAGAAGAATATGAGTGGCTGAAAGAAGTGGATAGTCTTGC
>NZ_JAGCFH010000081.1 GCF_017650195.1 Ruminococcus sp.
GAAGACGCGGAATATTTCCGGTTCGCTTCCGATGTTTTCCTTTATTCTTGATAGTGTTCTTTTCCCGACTCTTCTGTCGAGTATTGCGAATATACGAACCAGAAGGTTTTTGCTTGCAAGGCTTTTTTCAATGCTCTGATTATCAAATTCATAGAATGCCTGATAGAAACAGCGCTGATCGAATTGACTGTATTTCAGGGCAGTGTTATCCATAAACGGAAACTCATAATGCAGTCTTTTTTCAAGAGTTTCATCATCCGGCAATAATGAAGCCTTGCTCCATTGTTCACAATAGCTGCCTGCGATTATCTGCTGTCCGTCCAACAGAATAGCCGCTCTCCCTTCGTGATCAGGGCACTTGCTGTATGAAGTAGCGAAATACTGTATATGATTTTTCAAAGAATCGGCAAGATAGTCATTTTCCAGTTTGTGCCTGATCTTAGACCATGTATGTATCATTGTATCACCTTACTTCTGATAGTACCTAATTTATTCTTCCAAGAATTTCTCTATAACGACCATAATCTCTTCAAGACGCTTACCACCGATACCTTTGATTTTTCTCAGTTCTGTCTCAAGAGCCGGAAGATCTATTGTTTTGCCCTGTTCACCGAGCAGCTCATCTCCGTACTGGAGAATGAACTTTGTAAGCTCCACGCGGTTCATTTTCTTGATTTTTCGATAAGTGTCCCTGTCGATAATCTCTTGATTTCCCATATATAGCTCCTTTTCGTTTCTTATCACCTATTATAGCACATCGCCGCTATAATGTAAATACGTGAAACAGAAATGCTCAATTAGCGGTATTCTATATATGTAACCTTGACTTTGGGCTACTGTGCAGTGTATAATATGGATAGTAAGCAGGTTGCTACGATAATCAAAGTTTATGGGGGTAGATTAGCAATGACGTGTCCATATTGCAATAATGAGATGGAACAGGGAATCATCCAGAGTCCTCATGAGTTGTCCTGGAAAAGAGGAACCAAAAGACCAGTACTGGGGAGGGCGGAATTTCACGAAGGATCGGTTGTCCTTTCCAAACTATCATTTATGAAAGGCTCTGCTGTAGTGGCATACCTATGCCGGGAATGTAAAAAAGTGATTATTGATTATTCCGATGAGAAAGCCGACTTAAATCAACGATAAATTCTGATTTCCCGTAGGAACACTTTTTAGAAATGGGGTTTCTCATATAGTTTTTCCTCAGAAACCTGCGGAAAATACAGAATGTGAGGGACAAAACATTTTTATTTCATCAATTACTGATATAAACAGGAGAAAAACATGGCTTCAACTGAAATACACGATATTACAGATTATAATTATTCCGGCAGCAAATTGAAATATTTTTGTCACAACTGGATTTCCGGATACTTTCCGGAGCCGGAACGCGAACGAACCGGATTTTGTATGTTCAGCTTAACGTTTCAGTGCAAGTATCAGAGCAAGCATGTGCAGCCGGTTTTCGAGAATCCCACACCGAACAAACCAGCCATTCTGGAGGAACTGACCGCTGAACAGTGCGAGGACGGCGTCGCAGTCACGCTGACTGTGAACGGAACGACATTTTCTTTTGTCTGCGATGTGATCAACAGCAGTCTGAAGCGCTATGAGGGCAAATCTTACCGGAATATTTACGATGAAAGCATTGTGCCGGAAATTTCCGAGGAATGGTTCGAGAGCGAGGACAGCGTCACACTGGCTGATGACCTGATAATGGTGCGCCGACACTATTGTCGGAAATGGTTCAATGCGGAGGGCAAAATGACTGGTGCGCACACTTACGGCAAGTATCGCCTACTCAAAAACGGTGCAGAGGTCTGCTCATGGGTGAATGTGGACGATCAGGCGATGCCGAACGGTGCGCTGATTCAGCACAGCAACGGGCGCCGATATATTGGCTTCCATGTCGATCTCTACGGCATTAGCTATGTGGATCCCGACAGCGGCGAAGTGTATCATTATGTGCCGGAGGGCTATTCCCACGATTATCGCATAGAGTGCGGCGAGTCGTTCATCATTACAAATGTGCATTATGATGCGGCAAGCGATCTGGTCGCATACGGCGGCTGCTACTGGGCCGGGCCCGATGAGGTGTTTGCCGGTGATCTTCGCGATCCGCTGCATTACGACCCGCATCTTGTGCGGCTGGCGGATATTGTGGAGGAAATGATCGGCGAGGAAGATGAGGTCGATGATATTAACTTTGTGCGCTGGGAGCCGGATGCGTTGATCGTGAAGATGAACAAGCAGGAATATGTGATACCGAAAAGAAAATTGAGAAGTCCTTTCTAGTAATTGTGTGGTTAAATGTGTTTATATGAATAAAATAATAAGGCTCTCACAGTTTCGGCTGTGAGAGCTTTTTTGTTTCAGATTAATTAGTTCGTTCATCAAATCCTCGTCTCAGATAACTATATCTCAGTTGGAGCGATGGTATATGACTTCATGCCGCCATGTCCGCCGAATATCTGCCATTTCCCTATACCGAGACGTTGAAACAGTGCTGTTCTCTCGGCAGTGCAAAGCTCCTTGTCGGTATCTACTGACGTCATAAGTATTGGTGCATATCGGTTGTACTGTGCCTGCTGAGCGGTCATTTCTTTCATATTTATGAAAATATCACCTGTAAAAGCGAGATGGTGATCGTAGTCAATAAGAACAGATTCTCCGGCAAGATGTCCGCCTTTACCCTCAAACAGCTCAAAATGCAGTTCTCCGAAATCAATGAAACCGGTCTGTTCTATAAGCTGACTTATTTCTTTTTCATCTCCTACAACGCTCAGTTTTTCAGCTGACACAGCAGTATATGAAGTAAGGACTTTGCAAATTCGTACATACGGCTTGTGCAGTGGATTCATCTCACGGAATCCGTCCTCGTTGTTACTTTCAAGCCGGAGACACTCCGCTGTTTTAGCACTTGCATATACAGTATCGAAAATTGGAAGCAGTCCGCAGTGGTCAACATCCGCATGAGTTATAAAGCATTTCTTTTCAATTCTTTCAAATTCAGGGATCATGTTTCTGAAAATTGATAGCATTTCCTCTTTATAACAAGCGTAGCCCGTATCAATGAAGAGGTATTCGTCACCGCTTTTTATAATAGCCGTATTGCTGCCGCACGGAGGCTCGATAAGGGTTATTACTGTATTATCGGTAATATTATGATGAGTTATCCTTGGTGAGAATTTCCTGCCCCTTGAAGTTGCAAGTAACTCTGCAAAACGGCTTATACTGTCAAAAGTCCGGTAAGGAGATACGCCAGTATCGTCCAGTATCTGCATAGCAAGATTTGTATTGACTATAAGTTCGTTTTTTGCTTCGGAGGATATATCCATAGCAGCCGAAAGTTCATTAACGAATGTGCTGTAAAAGAAGCTGTTGTCAAATATCTTTTCAGCATGATTATATTCGATAACCCTGACACTGCAAAGCTTTTTCGCTTCTTCTGTGAAAGCATTTATTTTATCCGGATTATCAACTATAAGCCCCATTTTGAAAAGCTGGTATTCTGTACCGTTTTCCTGTGAGCTTATGTATGATATATTGAAATTGTGTGCGCTTATAAGTTCAAGTATTGAAGTAACACTTCCGGGTTCATCTTTAAGACGGAATTCAAGAAGTACAACACTACGGTTATCGTCGTTGCATTGAAGATAGCCGATATCAGTAAGTTCGTCCGTTGCTTTGGCAAGCTGCTGAGGTGTTCCCTCTGCATCAATAAACAGCATATGGGAATCCACAGCTTTGTTATAGCTTACTCTCGTGATATTTATACCGAGTGAGGCAAAACATTTGCTTGCCTTTAGAAA
>NZ_JAGCFH010000082.1 GCF_017650195.1 Ruminococcus sp.
CAAGAATATTTCACGTAATATACACTTTTGTCAAATATAATGCTATTTAGAAGAGCCGAGTGCAGACATGTTCGCGCCAATATTAAGCGGCAGGAGTTTTTTCTTCGTAAATCTTGCTATTTGGTATGTTATATGTTATAACCCGAGTTTGCCACTTAATCGGCCATAAAATGGCAAACAAATATAGAAAATTCGGCTATAGACCGACAAAACAAGCGATAAATAGCCGAATTTAAGATTTGATAAAATAGCACCACAATCATATATCCATGTTGATATTTTTGATCTGTGCTTTTAAGTCATTTTTGAGGAATAGTTTGACCGGAATTTTAATGCCGAATGAATCAAGAATAAGTTTCAGATCAGGATCATCAAGATCTATAAAACGATATAAGTCATCAGCCAAAAGTTCTACCTTCCATTTATTCAAGGCTTTTTGGATACGATATGCAGGCAGCCCCATTGACCATAGGGTGACATCATCAGATTTCGTTACAAGACCACTGCAGCATATCTTACACTGGATCATGCGGAGCATCGTTAATGCTATCATACATATCATCAGATGTGCCTCGATATGTTCCCTTGTACGAACGTAAACAGGTCTTGTTTCAAGGTCACTTTTCATAACACGGAACTGATCTTCGATCCGGGACAACCCGTGATATTTTTCGATAGCTTCCAACGGAGGCATATTGATCTCAGAAGTGATAATTTGATAAAAACCAAAATGTGCTTTGAACTCTTCTAATTTCTCTTTATCCAACAAAGCCTTTAATTTTGATGCGTCTATTACTTCTCCTGTTTCGGAATTAATAAGATCTCCTTTGAAAAACTGACGCATTTGCCTTGCCTGCATAGCGGTGATACGGAAACCGTTTGGATTGTCTTTGATTTTTTCCAGGGTTTCTAAAAAGCTCGCATTTTCATGCAGGTCCCGCTCATAAAAATTACGGCTCCAGTATACAATGACGTTCTCAGTTACTGTTCTTTTTTCACCGTTTGCCTCTTTTACGGTTCGCTTTATGATGCGGGATTTGTATTTAAAATCTTTGCTGACTTCAATGTATCCGGTATCGGAATACGCCCATTCCTGTTCAGCTTTGGAGCTTTTCAGAAGACTTTTAGCCAGAATATAGCCATTGTTCTGATCAAGTAAATGAATGATATTCCGATAATTGAACATACCTCTGTCTGCGATCATAATGAATCTTGCATAATCCAGATCATCGATGCTTCTGGAAATAGCCGGCTTGAATGTATTGGCATCAAGTGTGTTACCGGGAAAAGATTCAATTGATATAGGAAATCCCTGATCGTCCATGAATAACCCCATCTGTACGATCGGCTGCTTTCTGTTCTCTTTGCTGACACCCATTTTGCGGATCCCTTTTTCGATAACATTGCCGTTATCGTCAATAATATCTTCATCAGGATCTTCGGTCTCAAAAAAGAAATTTGTAACATCATAGAAAATGATCTCTGGATTGCGGTGCCATTTCTTCACCAGTGATGTATTCATCCGGCGGATGATCTTCTCCCTGTTTTCGTATATGAAATCCAACGTATCATATACGTTATACGGATTAAAATTCTTTAGCAGCGGCGTAAAATAATCATCATTCTGTTCCAGTGTTGCGATCTTTGAATCCGGATTCAGTATTCTTCCGTAAACCAGAAGCCGAACAAAATTCAGTACATCATACTGTATCTTTGAGAATCCCTTGTATGAACGAAAGAAATCTTCAAGTCCAAGCTCGTCCAACAATTTATCCAGAAAGACATGAGAATAGAGTCTGGGATGACCAATACACTCAGGATCTCCTTCCTGTAAGCGTATGGTGTATTTCTCAAATGTCGGTTTCTTACCTGTATATTCTTCCAGTTCAGGGATCATGGGTGTTCCTAGTCTGAAAGATTCACGCAGTCTGTCGAGATAATCCGGCTGTCCATCATCAAATTTTGAAAGCGGACCGATATTGCAAATAATTCTCTTACGAATAGCCACTTTCCCTTCGGCATTTTGAGTTCGATAGCTTTCCATCAGTCGAAGATAATCTTTACCGTTATTCTTAAACACTGCGATATACATAGTAATCCTCCTTTAAAATAGCTCTTATAGCTCTACATACTATTATATCACATTTGAAGAGGTTTGTCAATAGAAAATCGCCGATTTCTCGACGATTTCATAATTTTTTTTTGCTCGTTTTGAATTCCCAAGTGGCAAACTCGGGACGAATTTGAAATTTGCTGCCCACTTTTACTTGACACATACATTGTCATTTTAGGTTTGATTTTATTAACACTCTGTGCTATAATTAATAATATTATATGTATAGGAGGTATCAGATGAACAAATTATTTTCCAAAATCGTCTCTGCGTTGACGGCTGTGACAATGACGCTATTTGCTTCGTCAGGCAGCTTACAGACTTTTGTCAACGAGATTGAGGCACACGCAGCAGAAACAGACGTAATTTTAGGCGACGTAAATGATGACGACAGAGTAGATGTATTTGACCTAACACTGATTAAACGGGAAATTATAAATCCTGGCACTACCTCTATTAATATTACGGCGGCAGATGTCAATATTGATGGTGTAGTTGATGTTAAGGATGCCATTGAAGTTCAAGATTTCTTGCTTTGTCGTACAAAAGGTTTTACAGGCAGCGTAAAAAAGACGTTTAGTGAGATTGACAGGACAATTGTTTCTAAAAATGTCAATGGTGAGGCTGTTTTCGGTGACGAAACACAGATGACCAATGATATGGCGGCATTGGCTGACACGCTGAGTTCTCCGGCTGAGGTGTACAAGTACATCCTGAACAACTACAAAACTGAGTTCTATTACGGCTCAAGAAAAGGAGCTGTTGGAACATACGAGGAATGCGGTGGCAACGATTACGATCAGGCCAGCTTTATGATTGCTATGCTGCGCTATCTTGGATACACAGCTAATTATGCTATTGGCGAGGTCGTCTTTACTGATGAAGACCTCATCAATATGACAGCATCCTCGGATATTGAATCCGCCAAAAAGATATTCACAGCTCATGGCAAAACGCTGACACCCTATGAATCGGGCGGATACCTCACAGAACAGGCTATGGTGCTTCTTATTTTGGATGACGAGAACCAATTGTTCCTTGATCCAAGCTTTAAGTATTATACCAAGAAGGCAGATGCAACGGATCTTGATAGTATCATGGCGACCTTGGATACTCAATACAATCTTTCTGATTCAACATTAGATCTTTATGCTGTATCTAACAAAATCGAATCAGATTATAAATCTGGCGATTTGTTGACAACTTTCGAGCAGTATGAAATTGTTCAGCAGGATATCAACAACACGCTTTCTTACGATGTGCCGAGTGGTCAAGTAAGCATTTATGATACTACGCTTCCTCAAGCCAAATCAGACATGGTGACTATTTCCACAGGTGGCACCAAGATTTATCAGAAGAAATCTTGTTTCCTGTACGGAAAGGATATTACACTGGAGTATGAGTTCACCGAAGAAGCCGCTATGGAAATGGACGCATATTTTGGGTATGATAGCATTGATGATCTGACTGGTAATATAGGAACATATGCTAACCGTGCTCAGATACACGGAGTCCTTAAGGTTGATGGCAATACTGTCGCATATAACGGAGAATCTTATCTGCTCGGTGAAAAAGAGATGCTGCAGATCGATATTAAGACTGCTGGAGATACAACATCCTTCGAGAAAGAACTGACAGTAGGTGCATTGTACAGTATCGTCTTTGACTATCAGATCATCTCGCCTTATGAGATTGCTGGCGAATATTCAAAACTTCCACAAACTTCATCGGCACAGAAGAAGATGAACGAGTCAAATATATATGGCTCACGGGAAATGATGAATACACTGACATTATTGGGCAAGACGTATTTCTCACAAGTAGATACAAACAATGCTATTCTAGCAAACTTCTCAGATATGCGTTATGAACGCGGCCTTAGTGTTGCTGTCGTTGATTTCACGCCTCATATTTACAATCAGACGGGCTCATCTCCACGATTGTATAAAGAAGGCAAGATAGGCATTGATGTTCTCGGAAACTGGACACATTTCAGTAGCTTAAATGGTGATACTGAGGAAGAAGCAAAGATAAAGCATTCATCTGGTTATTTGTCCTCGTTCTATGAAAGTGAGACCATCAAGCAATTCACAGGTATGCAGACTGTCTCCACAGCTGAGGTTCTGGACAAGGCTATGGAGCAGAATGTAGATATTCTATATTTATCCAAAGCGAATATAGGCGAATTAGAGACAAGCAGTCTCAGCACACAGAACAAAGCTGATATCACGCAACTCATAAACGAAGGAAAATATATTACAGTCCCCAGTGCTGAAATCACAATTGGCTCTTGGTCTGGTACGGGATATATTGTATACGATCCGTCTACAGGTACAAACACTTACATTATTAATAACAATCTTAACGGTGGCGGTTTATGCTCGTGGGTTGGACTATCATTTTTGTGTGACATCATTGCATCAGTAGTTGAATGCACATGGGCATTTGATTTAATAATGCTTGGTGCAACTGTTTTGGGAACCGGTCTTATTTTGTTAACTGGCGGTCTTGCTTTGATCCCTTTATTAATTGCAGGCGCTGGATTAGGATTAATCGTAGCTGGAGGCTTTTACCTCAAGAATATCGGTGATAGATTATATGAATCTACTGAGTTAATGAATGCATATATGGATGGCAATGAAGAAGCCGGACGGATGATGCAGAAAAAAGGATATATTCATCTTGGGATTACAGTAGCCTTCGCAGGTGCTTCCAAACTTGCCAAGCCAATCAGTACTGCATTTGCTAAAACTCATATAGGAAATAAAATGTTAGGTGCTGGTGGCAGATATCTAATGGATGGCTTTGCTAACTCAAAATACGGCATAATTGTCGCATTAGATCTGTTAAATGAGATAAGCACTAAATATGCAGGTGTACTGTGTGATTTCTTAGTTGAATACGGAACTCCGATTGCCGATAATGCAGCAGAAATATACTATAGTGGAGGTAAGGAAGCTGTTGAAGAGAGAATTGATGATTTAAAAGGTAGTGATGCTAAGCATAGTACAAAGTACGATAACATCAGCATAGATGATTTGGCAGTTAACAATCCGACAGAATTAAAGAATGTTATTAGCGATATTCGTCAAACAGGTGGTTCTCCCATAGAAATCCCTGCCGAAGCTGACACTACTGCCTTGGCCAAAACAATGAATAAAGGATATCAGCAAATAAAGTATCGTTGGTCTGAAGGTGGATACAACTTTGAAGCCCGTTGGCATACTGAAACACCAGGTGCAATGAAATATGAACGAGGAACAACGTGGGTAGTAACACGAACGATTCCTGGAACACCAAAGGGTCAAGAACGTGTTACAGAATACTTGGTTGGCGATACTTGGATTCACGAAGATATTTGGAAAGCCGCCGAACGTGCTAATATCGCAGGAACAGCTACGCAAGAACAGATGAATATTCTTGAAGCTGGACATTGGTTGGCAAAGTGAGGTCAATACTATGGTAAATGAAAAGTACTACGAGGGCTATGAAGGTGACGAAGAAATCCTTTTCAGACTATACGTAAATAAAGAAGAGGTTGAAAGTGTCGGCATATGGGGTGGATATTTTTCCTCAATAATCAAATTAATACCGCCCCAAGATGAGGGGTGGGTTGGCTTCTCATATTATTATCATTTGAATAGTGGCTGGTATGATGAAGAAAACTGGTATGTCCCCGATATTGACCTGTTTTACGAACAGTTACAGCAAATAGATGAGAATGCGCTTGCATATAATGTAGATAAAGAAGTGCTTAATCTTATCCGTTCTATGTTTAGTAAGGCTAAGGATTTTCATGGTGACATAACAATTAGTAGCTATTAAAATGCTACCTTGCTGTATAAAAGCTACTGTCGACAACCCTTTTACTACAAGAGTTAGTGTAAATAAATACACCGGTAATACAGCAACTGTGTTCTATACTGAAAAAGGGTCATATGTTGTTGTTGATGACATTACCCATGAAATTATTCAGGTAAGCGAAAATATTAACATGGAAACGTGGGCACCGGATCAGACAATAATTGACCCTTATGTTCCCTATGAGTATAAAGGAGACTGAAATGCATATCACTGACATTCACTCTAACCTTAGAACAATTACCATTTCCAACGAGGTGTATTTTAATTGCAATGATTTTTTTGAGCTACTGAAGACGGAAAATGACATTAGATTCATTGATTGCATCATAACTCCATTCTACATTTCAAACAATAAGCGGTATGAATTGTATGAATATGAGCTTATTATGAGTAGTACAGAATCGTTTCAGCAGTATATGACTATTGTGGCTGGTCGTCAATATGAATCAATTAATAACAATGTGTTGGAGATACGGAGAAATTGTTATATTGAACTTTCAGACAGAATTAACTCCGATATTACTGCCGATGTAATCAAATATATAGAATATCTCATGGATAATATAAAGTTGAAAAATGAGGTAAAAGATATATTTGATGAATATGATGCTTCAAAAATTTTTTTGCAATCTATTATTGAAAACAAAGTAAAGCGGTTGTGAACATCCACAGCCGCTTTCCCATAGGTATCAGATCTTTCAAAAAGCCATGGGCTATTGACGCACATTAAAGCATAGCCTATTATACATCTGATACTCTCAAACTTTATTTGAGAAGACATTCATGATAAAGATTATACAGAACAAAGCTTCTATAATGTCGAAAGTTCAGATCGCTTTTAAGACTTTTTTCTTCTATACTGAAAAAACGTCTTGACACTTGCAACTATTTATGGTATATTGATAAAAAGGAAGTGATACTATGATACTCAGACCTGATTATATTAACGCAATAGAGCCGTTTATAGACTCTCCAATTGTTAAGATACTCGCCGGAGTTCGTCGCTGCGGTAAATCCACTATACTTGAAATGGTAGCTGATGAGCTCATAAAGCACGGATCTTCAAAAGAAAACATCATTGAACGCAGATACAACGAAATCATGTATGAAGATTTTTCAGCAAAGGATATGTATTCTGACCTGAAAAATGATATATCCGGTAAAGGACGATGCTATCTGCTTCTTGATGAATTACAGGAAATTAAAGGTTGGGAGAAGGTCATTAACGACTTTCTTGAAAACAGCAATGTTGATATATATGTCACCGGTTCAAACAGCAAGCTGATGTCGAGTGAGATATCCACATACCTCACTGGAAGATATGTGACGATCCCTGTATATACTCTTTCGCTTCGTGAGTACCTGACTTTCAAGAATAAAGATGTGTCTCAGGCAAGAGACGTATTTGATGAATATGTTCAGTACGGCGGTTTCCCTCTTGTTGGTATCAGCAGCTTCGATACAAAGGCTGCGTATCAGATCGTTGACGGTATATACGCATCCGTCATCACAAGAGATATCTCCAAGCGTCATAAGATACGCAATAAAGAGCTGTTCGACAGAGTTGTCCGTTATGTGATTGAAAATGTTGGTATGACCTTCTCGGCGAATACGATAGTGAAGTTCCTGAAAAGTGAGAACCGCAGTCTTTCTGTTGAGACTATCTACAACTATCTGAAGTGGCTGGGTGAAGCGTTTATCATCTATCCTTGTCAGCGTTACGACCTTCAGGGTAAGGCAGTGCTCAAAACTCAGGAAAAATACTATCTTTCTGATATTTCTATCAAGTACAGTCAGATGGGCTTCGATACAAAAATGCTTTCAGCTGTATTCGAGAATATAGTGTACCTCGAAATGAAGCGCAGGGGTTATGATGTCTACATTGGCAAGAACAATACCAAAGAGATCGACTTTGTTGCCGTTCGCAGAGATGAAAGGATATATGTTCAGGTCTGTGTTCAGCTTCCCGACGGATCCGACCGTGAGACTGCAAATCTTATGGATATAAAGGATCACTACCATAAATATGTGGTCTGCCGCGACACACTTGCTTTAGGGAACGATAACGGCATTGAGATAGTGCATATAGCAGATTTCCTTATGCGCGATAACTGGTAAAGGAGCACTAATATGAATATTGATAATACACTTTACAGCGGACGTCCGACAGATGAACGCTCTGACGTTGAAATGGCTATATACGATAAACTTGATGCTCTTGGTATAGAATACAAGCGAGCTGATCACGACCATGCAGATACTATGGAGGATTGTCTTGCTATCGAAAAGGTACTTGGTGCTAAGATATGCAAGAACTTGTTTCTCTGTAACCGTCAGAAGACAAGCTTCTATATGCTGCTAATGCCTGGAGACAAGCCGTTCAAGACGAAGTTTCTGACATCGCAGCTGAACTGCGCCCGTCTATCCTTTGCGGAGGCTGATAAGATGCAGGAGTATCTGAATACTATCCCTGGCTCAGTATCAGCACTGGAGCTTATATTCGATACGGATAACAACATACAGCTCGTCATAGATAACGACCTTATGAGCGATGAATACATTTGCGGACATCCCGGTATCAATACATCAACAGTCCGCCTGCTCCGAGATGATATGCTTAGATATGTTCGTGAAGCTAAGCATGAGCCTACATTCATAGATTTGCCGACAGAATGATAGCCAAAGCCTCCCGAGGGAGGCTACATCTTTAAATTGTTACTGTATAGTCTGTAGTAGTAAGACTGGGATATACCAAGCTCCCGCATAGCTTCTACAGGCTTTTTGTTTCCGCAGCGGACTTTCGCAATCACCTCAAGCCAGTTCTCAGGAAGAGGATTTGACGGACATCCGAAGCGGACGTATTTTTATATAATATTTTTATAAAATTACTTCGTTCATTTTTGACGTTGCTATACTCTTCCATGAATTCAGCAGCATTAAACTACCTTTTATGAGATGAATAAGCAATAGATTATTAATTTCATCTTGTGTTTATGATATTAATATGATATAATGAAAGCATAAAGCAGGCAGAACATCGGTATCTGAAAAAGGAGGAGTTTCGCTATGAAAAAGATTATAAGCTTGATATTATCTGTGTGCATATGTGTAGCTGCTAATATACCACGATCCACATCAGCATTTGAACCTATTCCTCATTTTACCTCGACATTTATACAGCCCTATTACAATGATATTCTGGACACAGAGCGCTGGGAACAGACATTCAGCCATGCAAAGAAGCTTGGTTTTGATACATTGATAATCCCATCTGTTCTATATATACATCACCAGTCTGTCAACACATTCTGGGACAAGCCCATCAATCCTGTTTGTTACAGCTGGTTTCCTATGGAAACTCCTGTTGCTTATGATGTGCGATGCAGCGGAGACAGCATCAAATCTGCCCTTGAGGCTGCAAAATCTACTGATATGAAGGTGTGGCTTGGTACTGTAAGCGATAATTCATGGCTTTACTCTACAGGCGAATATGCCAGCAGTTATGAGATCTGGAGCGATAAAAACTCAAAGCTTAGCAGTTCTGTCATATCCGAGATATGGTCTCGCTATGGAGAGGAATACGGAGATCAGATTGCAGGCTGGTACTATTCAAACAATTTTAATAACTTTGAAAACGCCTGTAACGGAACTGACGACGGAGAGAGCGTGCGGATAATCAGCAATAATATAAATGCCAATATATCAGCAATAGAGGAGAATTGTCCTGATAAACCCATAATGCTAAATCCTTATTACTATTACGATAATTCAACTCCTGAGCAGTTCGGTACATTTTTGACCGAACTTATAGCTGATTCGGAGCTTCGCCCTATAGATATCTACACTGCTAAGGACATGAGCGGACTTGCAGGAGATGTTACTGTAAAACGCAATTGGATAGAAGCACAGAAAGCTGCAGTCGGCGATAAAATGCATTTCTGGGTTGAAAATGTGAGCGGTATTTTCGGTGACAGCATAACAGATATGGAAAAACTGCATGAGAGCTATAATGCGACCTATAACCTTGGAGAAGCAAGCATTATATCTTATATTGACTTTTTTTCAAATATTGGGATAGAAGCAGACGATTATTTTTCAGATTTTATGTCGGGTATTATAAGAGGCGATGTTAACGATGACGGTGAATTCAACGTTGCTGATCTTCTGTTGTTTCAGAAGTGGCTGCTGGGGGTTCCGGATACAGAACTTGCAAACTGGAAAGCCGCCGATTTTTGCAAAGACGAACGCCTTGATTCCTTTGATCTTTGTCTTATGAAAAAAAGACTTGTTGAAAAAGAAAAAATAGAAGCCATGTACGATGATTCAGAAGAAGAACAAGGTATAATAGTACATAATACCGAGGAGATTTATAATGCCGTAGAAAACGCAAAAGCCGGTGATCTGATCAAAGTCGAATCGGGTGAATATGATTTGTCGGGAAAGACCTTGAAAGCCTCAGCAGACGGCACAGAAGAGCAGCATATAATCATCAAAGCTCTTGACAGCGAAAACCCTCCCGTATTCAAGGGTGAGACTACAGAAACCGGTTATGTTATGCACATTACAGGCGACTACTGGAATGTTGAAGGTATTGTATTTACTAATGCGCAGAAGGGAATAGTTCTTGACAATTCCAACCATTCCGCAATATCCGGCTGCGAGATACACACCGTTGGTGCAGAAGCGATAGCTGTACGTGACGGAAGTTCTTACTGCACCATAGAAAAATGTAATATCCACGATACCGGGCTTGTGTTCCCCGGATACGGTGAAGGCGTCTATATAGGCAGTTCTAAGGATAAAACAGAGTTTGACTTCAAATGTGATCATAATAAAGTAATAGACTGCACATTTAAAAATGTTGCCGCAGAGCATATCGACATCAAGGAGTATACCACCGATACTGAGATAAGCGGCTGTACATTCTATGGTGATGGCATGACAGGTGAGAACTATGCAGGAAGTTTCATAGACATCAAAGGCAACGATTGTTATGTTCACGACAATACCGGTTACAGAAACGGCAATCCCAAAATAGTAGCTGCATTTGAGATACACGAGCAGGTGCAGGGCTGGGGCTATCACCAAGTTTTTGAGAATAATACCCTCTTTATGGATCAGCCCTATGGAGCTGAGAATACAAATCGCAGAATGTATGTAGTAGACGGCTGGTTCAGTGATTTTACTGTAAAGTCTAATCAAGTGGATTACGGTGAAGGACTTGTTCCTGCCGATAAAAAGTATCATTACAACTGTGACAATGTCTCTATTATTCAGGAACCGCTTACTTTTTAAATTTAAGACGATTGCTAATATCAATGAAATAACGGTCAAAGCAGTTCGTGTGAAGAAAAAACAGGCGTTTTTTACAAGAATTTACACGAAAAAAGGCGATATAATGTTATGAAAAATGCCAGCTCCATTATGAATCTGGCATGAGTATGGTTGCAGTAGACTGTGGTCTATTGAAATAGCAAAAAAATGTGTCATATAAGTTGTTTTTAGGCTTTTGCAATATTGCAAATAAAAACGATACCCTATTGAAAGATGATTGGAGCCGGTTACCCGGCTCCGTCTCATTTATGTAAACTTTCTTTCGTATTCTTTGAGCCTGCGGTAAAATGTGTTGGCACGCAGGCCCATCTCTTTCTGAAACCATACAGCAGTGCAAATGTCAATTATAATAATGTAGCTTTTTGAAACTATAATAATGTATGAAAACCGACATTATTATAATTGATTTTTAAGATTCTAAAAGAACTAACATGTTGGTTCAGTTATCCTCAGAAAGGA
>NZ_JAGCFH010000083.1 GCF_017650195.1 Ruminococcus sp.
CAGGCGCATTAATCGGAGCTGACACCACGGAAGAAACGACATACACAGTTCATTTTGACCTCAGCGAGGAGGGCGTATCGGTCGCTCCGGATAAAAACAACAATATTCCCGAAATAACGGATATTACCAAGAAGGGAAACAGCTCCGTATTAATACCTAATGCTGACCTCGAAAAAGAAGGATATATCTTCTCAGGCTGGACCGAAGATGATATCAAGGGCTATGTCAAGGGCGATGTTTTTAGGATAAAGGACCACGACGTTACTCTCCACCCTGTATGGGTAGACGAAGAGGACGATGTATTCCATAAGATTACATTCAGAGTTGAATGGAACGGTGAAATAGATACTGACGCAGAAAAGCTCGTTCCACCTGTAAAAAAGCAAGCAGGCAGATTTGTGCAGATTCCCCTCGATACTTTCCCACGCAATGGCTACAAACAGCGTGGTTGGACAGACGGCACGACCGAGTTTGCAGGTCAGGAATACATTATCGTACACAACGACGATATAACACTTACTCCGAATCTCAAAAAGTTGTATATCCTTAAGTATTCAGTCGGAGACGCTGACAGAATAAACGGCGTTAAAGAACTTGAATTTGAAATTCCCGAAGGTGATTCCACAGACCTCCAGAATAACGACCGCTTCTCAAGAAACGGCTTCAAGATAAAGTGCTGGCACTGTGAGAACGACGACAAGGACTATGCTCCTATCGCTGTGTTCACCATGCCCTCCGAGGACGTTCTTATGACGCCTGTATGGGAGCCTATAAAGTACACAATCAATTTTAAACCTACAAGCAATTCTGCCGACTATATAAAGGTACAGGGCTACACGGATACTGCTATCATCGCTCCGGAATGTAGTTATGTAAAGGAAGGCTATACTTTCGCAGGATGGAAACGTGACGACCTAGTTATCCAGCCCGGTGATGAATATATTATCCCCGGCGCTACCCCCGGCACAGGAATATCTTTCTCCGCGGTATGGACAGAGAGCAGCGGCGACGAGCAGACTACCACATCTGCTCCAAACGACACAACGACCACAACTACTGTCACATCTTCTACGGTATCTTCTACCACAACCACAACTACTATCAATTCTTCTACAACCACCACGTTTACGACTACTGAAACGACTTCTTCAAGTACATCAACTGAGGATACCTCCACAACAGAAAGCACAACATCTTCTGTTACTACAACTGTAACTACAACAGTATCGACTGCTCAGGAAGAAACCGATATCTCTTATGGTGACTCAAACTGTGACGGCAATCTTGATATGGCCGACGCTGTACTCATTATGCAGGCACTCGCTAATCCTGACAAGTACGATGTCGGTGGAACCTCCGAAAATCATATCACGGAGAAAGGCAGAATAAACGCTGACGTTGATCCATCCATAAAAGGACTTACCACAAATGATGCTCTAACTATTCAGTTATATCTTCTCAATAAGATAGATAAACTTCCTCTTGCTATAGAGCTTCCTATTATAAATTAAAAATTCTGCCAAAGCAGTCCGTATAACGTAAAATGACCGAGGGTATATTCAAAAAGCCCTCGGTTTTTTGTTTTATATAACGCCAAGTCCTTCAAGCAGGAGCTTTAGTCCGATGAAGATAAGAATTATGCCGCCTGCGGTCTCAGCTTGCTTCTCATACTTGCTTCCAAATCTGTGACCAATGAATACTCCCGCAAGAGAAAGCGCAAAGGTGATAACACCTATCATAGTAACAGAAAATACAAGCTCTGTTTTTTGCGCTGCAAATACAATGCCTACTGCAAGAGCGTCTATGCTTGTTGCTATAGCCAGCAGGAAAAGCTCATTTATATCAAGACAGTACTCTTTTCCCTCTTCCGAGTCATCGTCGCCTTTCAGCGCTTCATATATCATCTTACCTCCGATAGAGGCAAGAAGTCCGAAGGATACCCAATGACTGAAGGAGCTTATGATGTTTGCAAAGCGGCTTCCGAGAAAATATCCTATCACAGGCATTATTCCTTGAAAAAAGCCGAAAAACAAAGCTGTAATAATACCTCCCCTGAGGTTGAGCTTTTTCATACTCAGCCCCTTACAGACCGACACAGAAAAAGCATCCATTGCAAGCCCGACTGAAATAAGAAGCAATTCTGTAATTGACATAAACTAAAAAGTCCTCTCAAAATATTAGGATAACTTTGCTTATTATATACTATATGATTTTTCTAGTCAATACATAACAGTTTGTACTGTTTAACTCAAAGGGTGTATTCCATGATATAATCGTCCATTACATAACCGTTTCCAATATCGGTCACAACCTTGTCTGCAATCTCGAAACCAGTCCTGAGATAAACAGATATAGCATGTTCATTATGCTTGTTCACCGTTAGGTATACTTTTTCCTTTCCGCAGTTTTTTGCCTCTTCAAATACCTTTTTCAACATCTGAGATGCTATCCCCCTGCCACGCCTGTCACTTTTGAGATATAGTTTGCTCAGAAAAAAGCGGTCGTCCTTTTCTGGTTTTACACCGATATATCCACATAGTTCGTCATCCTCGCGAACAGCAAAATAGCTGTAGTCCTGCTCTATGATCTGCTTAGTCATAGCCTTGTATGACTGAAACTTTTCGACCATATAATCTATCTGTCCTTCGCTTATTATATCGATAAAGCATTCATGCCATATTATACTGGCAAGCTCAGCCACAGCCTTAAGCTCGGTATCGCTGTTAACTTTCTTTATAGTTACAGACATATATCTTCTCCTTATAAAAAATGAAGAATAAAGATATACTCTCTATTCTTCATTTCTCTGTCATTATTATTCTTCGTCGGGCATTTCCCAGTTATGATAAACATTCTGAACGTCGTCGTTTTCCTCAAGATGCTCGAGGAGGAGATTCATCTTCTTGATGTGATCCTCATCCGTAAGCGTCGTATATGTTGAGGGTATCATCTCAGACTCAGCAGAAATGACGTTGTAGCCTTTTTCTGTAAGTCCCTCACGGAGAGCATGAACGCTCTCTGGAGCGCATTCGATCTCTACAGTTTCCTCATTGATATCGAAGTCCTCGCCACCGAACTCGAATACGTCCTCCATAACCTTGTCCTCGTCGAGACCGGTATTTTCAAGGATAACGATACCCTTGTTCGTGAACATGAAAGATACACAGCCGATAGTACCGAGGTTTCCACCAAATTTGTCGAAGTAATGACGAACCTCGCCTGCTGTTCTATTCCTGTTGTCGGTGAGACACTCAACGATAACAGCTACACCGTTAGGACCATATCCCTCATATGTGATATTCTCATAGTTGTTCTTGTCACCGTCGCCGGCTGCCTTCTTGATTATACGGTCGATATTGTCATTAGGCACATTGTTAGCCTTTGCCTTTGCAATAAGATCACGAAGTTTCGCGTTATTATTTGGGTCGGCACCGCCTTCCTTTACAACAACTGTAATCTCACGTCCAATCTTTGTGAAGATCTTGCCCTTTGCAGCGTCGGTAGCTTCTTTCTTACGCTTGATATTATTCCATTTTGAATGACCTGACATAGTTTTACACTCCTATCTGTTCATTATTATTAAGATCTGAATTTATAATAAGTTCAAACAGTTCGCGGATACGCTCTCCGCAGCCTGTGAGATAAAGATATCCGAACAGGCACTCCAGAGCTGTGGCTCTGCGGTATTCCGCAGCGTCCGCGTGCTTTGGAACTGTATTTCCCGTAGCGTTCCTACCCCTTTTCAGTACAGCCAGCTCATGATCTGTAAGCACCTCCGCCACAAGGTTATAAGCCTTTGACTGAAACTCAGCACATACCATCTGTATCTTTGCAGAATGGAGCTTTGCTACAGGCATATTTGCCTGACGCAGCAGATACTCTCTCACAAGTGTATCGTACACGCTGTCTCCGAGGAAAGCAAGGGTGAGCGGACTGTATGAATTAGCCTCACGCTCTGTCATTTTTTCCGTACTCATATCAGTTTACAAAGTCGAACTCGAAGCCCTCAAGACTTACGGTATCGCCCTCCTGCACTCCCATTTCCTCAAGCTTCGCGATAATACCACTGTTGATAAGTACACGCTGGAAATACTGCAATGAGGAATAATCATCTGGATCAACAGTACGCATGATAGGCTGTATCCACGGCGCATCTACATAATAAACGCCGTCCTCCACTGTAATCTCGAACTTCTTGTCCACGCCCAGCATCTCATCCAGCTCAGCCTGTGGTATGGGTTCAGCTTCAAATTCACGTATTGGCGGCAGGGTATCAAGCACCTCCGCTACCTTGCCGATAAGCTCTGAGGTTCCCTGAGTTGTTGCAGCTGAGATACAGAAAAACGGTATGCCCTTATCCTCTATATACTTTCTGAACTTTTCTATCTGTTCGTCTGTAGCCATATCAGACTTATTAGCCGCTACTATCTGAGGACGCTCTGCAAGTTCCTCGTTGAACTTTGCAAGCTCTGCATTGATTACCTCGAAATCCTCGCAGGGATCACGTCCCTCAATGCCCGATACATCGACTACATGAACGATTAGGCGGCATCTCTCGACATGTCTGAGAAACTCGTGTCCGAGTCCAACACCGTCCCCTGCGCCTTCGATAAGTCCGGGGATATCTGCCATTACGAACGACTTTTCATCGTCTACCCTCACCACGCCTAGTACTGGAGTAAGAGTTGTAAAATGATAATTAGCTATCTTTGGCTTTGCCGCACTGACCACCGATATAAGTGTTGATTTGCCAACATTAGGATATCCTACAAGTCCAACGTCTGCAAGGAGTTTCAACTCCAGAGTAACCTCGAACTCCTCTCCGGGATATCCCGGCTTTGCAAACTTTGGTATCTGACGGGTAGATGTAGCGAAATTGACATTGCCTTTTCCTCCCTGACCGCCCTTTGCAAGGACCTTCGGCTCATCGGAAGACATATCAGCCATTATCCTTCCGCTTTTGGCTTCACGGATAACCGTGCCTCTCGGCACCTTTATTATAAGAGGCGGAGCACTTTTGCCAGTGCAGTTTCTTCCGCTGCCGTTTTCGCCGCGCTCTGCCACATACTTTCTTTTGTATCTGAAGTCGATAAGAGTCGAGAAATTATCATCGACCTGAAAAACCACATCTCCGCCGCGTCCGCCGTCACCGCCGTCGGGACCGCCCGCCGCTACATACTTCTCACGGTGAAAGGACACCGCGCCGTCACCGCCGTCGCCGGCCTTGATCTTTATTTTCGCCTGATCAACGAACATTCCTGACCTCCGTTTCTAAAGAAAAATCCCAAGCATATGCTCGGGATTTATTGTCACGTTATGGCTGTTACTGCTCGATCTCGTAAACAGAAACCTTCTTACGGTCACGGCCGTAACGCTCAAACTTAACCTTACCGCTTACTGTTGCGAATAAAGTATCATCTGAACCGATACCTACACCGTTGCCGGGATGGATATGTGTACCTCTCTGACGAACGAGGATATTGCCTGCCTTAACGAACTGTCCGTCTGCTCTCTTTACGCCAAGTCTCTTAGCCTCAGAGTCACGACCGTTCTTTGTAGAACCAACGCCCTTTTTATGAGCGAAGAACTGCATACTGATCTTTAACATACTTACACCTCCGAAATAGTGATATTAATTGTGTTGGGAAACTCCTCAAGTATAGCTTCAAAATGCAGCCTCAGCTGTTCAAGTATCACAGCCGCATCCTTATCATTGCCCTTAACTTTACAGCTAATTACGTTCTCCCCTACCTTAATGTCGGTAGTAACGCCAAGACTGTCAAGTATATTGACAGTAAGCTGTACTGCCGATGAGACTGCCGCACAAACGACGTCCTCACCTGCTTCGGCATAGCCTGAATGACCGCTAAATTCAAAGCCTGTCAGAAGTCCCTGTTTTTCATAAAAATCTGCGCGGATCATGATCAAGCCTTGATAGCTTCGATCTTTACCTGAGTGTAAGGCTGTCTGTGGCCCTGCTTCTTCTTCTCACCCTTCTTAGGCTTGTAAGTGAAAACAGTGATCTTCTTAGCCTTGCCGTTCTTAATAACCTTTGCGCTTACTGCTGCACCGTCAACATAAGGTGTACCAATCTTAAGGCCATCATCTGCTCCGAGAGCTACTACCTTGTCGAAAGTAACTGTCTCATCAGCCTCAGCTGCGAGCTTTTCGATGAAGATGATATCTCCTTCGTTTACCTGATACTGCTTTCCGCCGGTTTCAATAACTGCATACATATTGTGGCACCTGCCTTTTCAATAAACTCGCTGTTACAGGCGCTGAGGGTACAGCTTTAAAGCCTGTTTACAAGCGGCAATAATATTTTATCACAAACCTCAGCCTTTGTCAAGCATTTTTTCCAATATTTCGAAAAAATCTTCCCCCGAGAAATCAGGGGAAGAATATTCGCTTTTACCAGACTCTGTAGCCCTCGTGACCTATCTTATATGAGGTGCCGGGAACATAGAGTTCCTCAGGCTTAAGCTCCTTGCCGTTCTCCTTGGCAGTATCTATAGCCTTTTTGAGTTCTCTGAACGCAACGCTATTGGTAACGATGCGTGTCACCTGCTCCTGAGTCGGCTTTTCGCTGAGGCGCTCCAGAACTGACTGCTGAAGATAGAAGTATGAGCGGAGCTGCGTCTTTTTGAACTCGATGCTCTGCTGCTCGTCACCCTCGCCTTCAAGAAGGAAGAGACTGTCTCCCTCTCTGTATCCAAGGGTAAGCTTTGCATATATCTCGGGTATGAATACCCTAATCTCAGCTGCAAGGTTCTTGTCACCTTCAACAAGTTCCTCGAGCTTATTTGCCATTTCGATATACTCGTCGCGGTTCTTGATCTCCTCCATCATCTTGATGGTCTCTTTCGCAGCATTTGTAACGAGCTCCTTTTTGAACGGACACTGGTCGTCCTCACGCTGTACGAAAATAGCGTACTGCTTCTCGGATACGAAAGACTCATCCGCCTTCATCTCCTTTTCAACGTACTCCTCAAAGTACTTCGGTAGCTCCACACATACAGAACCGTTAATACGTACCTCTATGATCTTCTTCTCCTTGTACTTTGCAAGGTATATCCTGAGCCAGTAATACTTCTTCGAACCGATATACTTCGGTATCTCATTCCTAATGAAGTTTACGAGCATTGTCGGCTGCTTGTCCTTTACGCCTATTCTTACTACAGACTGACAGTACATATCAAAATCGTAGTGCTGTCTGAGGTAATCAACAGATACGTGGGTAGGATTTGTCTTGGTTATCGACTGATCTAGCGGGTGCCATACTCCACCATGGAATATCTCAACAGCCATATTAGCTGCCTCTGCGTCATCCTTTCCTTGAGCGTCAACAGGATCGATGAGCGGCTCGTCAAAGTCGTCATGCTTTACGATGAATATTACCTGAAGAACCTTCAGATCGTCTACAATCTCCTCTCTACCGATCTGCACGTCTACTGTGAAACCTTTGGGCATTATCACGCAGTCGTCATAGAGAGTACCGTTGAGCTTTGCGTTGAGCGCCTCAAGCACCATTTTCTTGATATTCGCTCTCGGATCAGCAGCCTGTTCGGCTATCTCTTCCTTCTGATTGTTCTTCTTCTTAAAAAGTCCCATGTTCTATTCTCCTTAAATATAATTGTTATATCAATATATGCTGTGCATAATATTAAACAGTAAATTTGACTGCCGCCCAGCCCTCGCGGATCTCTGGCTCCGGCTTTCTGAAACCAGCCGATATGAGAGCATCTATGACCTCATTCATTCTTTCCTCTATGATGCCTGACACTATCAGTATCCCTCCGTCTCTAAGATAGCGGCGGAAACTGTCCTTCATCGCAATAAGCACATCGGCTACAATATTTGCCGCAATAATGTCGTACTTACCATCGATCTCGTCAGCAAGCTTCTCATCAGTGAGAATATTTCCGAAATAAGTCCTATATTTTTCGGGGGAGATATGATTCTTGACTGCATTTTCCATTGCAGTCACCGCTGCGTTTTCCTCGATATCCACTGCCACCGCGCTGTCAGCACCAAGCAGCATTGCACCGATTGAGAGTATACCGCTGCCACAGCCCATATCCAACAGCTTGTCACCTTTATTCAAGTATTTCTCAAGCACTTCCAGACAAAGTCTTGTTGTATGATGCTTTCCGGTACCAAAACTTGAAGCAGGATCTATCTCTAGGATTATCCTTCCGTCGGAATTGTCATAGTCCTCCCACGATGGCTTGATGACCAGCTTTTCGCCTACCTTAAAGGGCTTAAAGTACTGCTTCCAGTTGTTTGCCCAGTCCTCCTCTCGGATACTTGTCATTTCCGCTTCGAGACGTCCGTAAACTCCATCCGTGTCTAAAGTCTTCAGCTCTGAAAGCATGGACTTTATAGCGACTAGCATTTCCGCGCCCTGACCGTTTGTGGGTATATATACCGTTATACAGGTCTCACATTCCGAAAGCCCCATAAGATCATCGTCGATATAATCCCACTGGCCGTTCTTGTTTTCAAGGAACTCCTTGAAATCCTCGGAATCCTTTATAGAAAATCCCTTGATACCGATATCCTCCAGCTTTGAGCAAAGCAGCTCAATGCCTTCGGTAGTAGTGTAGATATTGACTTCTGTCCATTCCATGTAATACTTTTCTCCTTAACTGCAAACGCGCATGAGGAACATCAGCACGTCCGTATTATCGACATTTCCGTCGCCGTTTATATCAGCGGCAGAAGTCTCACTGCGTGTCAGCACCGAGACTCCCTCAGGCAGTCTGCCGAGGCTGCTGAGGTATTCATTGATTATTGCAAGGTCATACTCATCTGATACGCCGTCGTAATTTATATCTCCCACAGAAAGCTCTCTTTCCTCGGCAAGTTCGAAGTTCTTAAGTTCTATCCAGAATTTCTTTCCGCCGATCCTTACCTCTCCGAAGCCTTCCTTAACACTGAGCACATTTACAATATTACCGTTATCAAGAGTTATTTCCGACTTACTATTTTCGTCAGGCTCTGGATAAACAGCTACTGTACTCTCTGTGCAATAATACTCGCCTGTCTTATATGCAGCAGGAGCAGCCTTGGTAGTAGCCTTTACTGTAGTAGAAACTGTCGTTACTGTCGCCGACTTTGCTGTAGTTGAAACAGCAGTTGTCGTCTTGGTAGCCGTTGTTGTCTTTGTTGTTTTTGCCCCAGACGAAGAAGCGGCAGTTACCGTAGTGGTAGCAGACGTTCCTGAAGTCACAACAGAAGTGGAAATCACAGTTCCACTGTCACTGCCCTTATTATCTGTGTCGTACAAAGGCGTAAATCCGCTGTATGGCTCTTTGCCCTTTAAGGTCTGATAGATAGTTATGCTCTCGTTCCTGTAGGCTTCAAACATAAGTATCTCGTCCTTTGCAGGATCAGCCATATAAACGTCGTCGCCTATTACACCATCAATGTATACCCAGTGTCCGCCGACATTGCATATAACGTAACTTCCTGAATCGAGCAGCGCCTTTATCTCGGCAGCCTTTCCGCTTTGGTCCTTTGACTTGAATTCAAGGTTATAGGAGGTAATGCTTACTTCGCTTACGACCTTGGTCACAGAGCTCCATGAGGAAAGTCCTCCCCACTGATTGAAAGCGTGTATGTCGTTAAGTTCCATGGAAAAAACACCTGGATCAAAGCTTTCTGTGTCTCTCGCGCCCGATGCCGCGACTACCATAGCTATCGATGTAATATAGCATCCAGACTGTCGGACGGTCGAGCCACCTATAGAATTATTGCCCCACCGCTCGTCATTCTGCCGCCACAGACGAAAGTCGCCTTCGACAGCCGCTGATGTGTACGGGCTGTACGCTCCTGCAAATATAGCAATGACTGCAAATATTATCAGCAGGAGACCATTAATTCTTTTTTCTGTTACATTTCGCATAATCAACCTCCATTCAAAGGTTATCGGTCCGTTATGCGTCTCCTTTTTCTAGATTCTCTGAATGCTTCATACGCCCTTATGTATTCATTCAGAGCTTTTTCTTTTTCATTGATATTGACATTTTCACCGCCGTATACCGATCTGTCGAAAAGGTCTGCCGTATATGATATATCTGCGCCAGAGCTTTCCTGTACGAAAGCTCTCACTTCCTGAGAGGTAGTTGCCTCGTCTATATCATATACCTTGCATATTCTGTGGATAACAGCCATTACGGTATCCTTTGGCATACGCTTTCTGTTCTTAAACAGAAAGAATTTATGTGACAGCCACGGATAGGCAAGTGCAAACAAGAAAACCAAAGCGGAGCCGATAAGCATTATAAAGCCTGCCATTGAAAGCATATCCGTAGCGGTCTTATTCTTTTTTTCTATGATCGCATCTGTTATAGTAGGCTCAAAACTTACCCAGCCGTAGCCCTTGATGTATAGCTCCGGGTAGCCGTGACCGTCAGCTTCAAGAACGGCATAATTAGTATCAGAATAAACCTGACCTCCCTCCAGACGGGTCATATTATACCCCTCGCAGAATCTTGCGGGTATACCGGCTGCTCTTGCAAGCAAAACCATTGATGTGGCATACTGATAGCATACGCCCGTTTTTGTCTCAAAAAGGAATGTCTCAGCGTTATCTTTCTTTCCCTTCTCGTAATTAAGGTCGTATACATAATCGTTATTGTAGAAGTAGGATTCAAGTATAAGAGCCTTATCGTACTCTGAATCTATACCGTCTGTAAGAGCGTCGGCAAGAGCCTTTATGCGCTCGTTACCGCCGTAATCAAGCTGCTTTTCAAGGTAATCGTCGTAGAAATCGTAATCCGCCTTGAAATAATCATACATACGCTCCAATTCCTCGTCACCTTTGAACTGGTCATAATTGGCACTTAAAACTTCCTCAGTATCATCAAGAAGCCTGCGATAATTGTAGCCTGCAAGATGGTCTACAAACGCCTTATTCCGCTGATTGAAGAAGAAGGTGTCAGCGCTGTAGTCAAAAGTGAATTTATCTCCAACCTTGAATCCGCCCATGCCCATTATTGTTCCGCCATGAAGCCTGTAGACCCCAACATTTCCGGAGCAGTACAGCATTGATATGGCAAACTGCGGTACAGGAGCCATATTCGCATCCCAATTTATCATATAAAATGATACTTTTCTGACATCAGGCTCTGTTAGACCAGTTTTGACATACGTTCCAAGGCTGTACTTTTCGGCAAAATCGCTGTCCAGTTCGGCAGCCTTAAGAAATGCGTCGGCAAGCCCCATTCGTGAACCAATATTGAAAGTATCAGAAGGCGGTTCTGTGGTCTCATCGTCTATGACCGTATCAGTATATTCTGAGGTCCAGGTGTCTGTCTCAAAATCATATTTTGAACGGGTGGCCGTTTTTATTCTAAGATTTTCTCTTGCAACCGCTTCATAGACTGCGTACTGTGAATCGTTCCTACGGAACAGATCAGCCGAAGAAGTGTCTCGGAAAACGTTTATCATAGCGTCCAGCCTGTCAGTCAGAGCGTCCGCGTTAATAAGCGTTTCAATTACCGATCTGTCCGCTTCAACAGTAGGCTTAGGTATAAGAGCTGATATCACAGCAAAGGCTGCGGCGTATACCGCTATCGGCTTCCACGCCCTTTTTCTGTCTACAAACAGCGTTTTTTCATCATCCCTGAGCTGGCGGTAATACACCATAAGTAGTATATATCCTACAGCAAGAAGGACAATGTATATAGTAGGCATCTTTTCATATTCCTTGCCGTATATGGCAAATGGTATGATAAAGATCAGAAAGTTCATGAATATCCTGTACCGCACCCTTGTAAAATAGTATATTACCGAGCTCATGAACATAACGAACAGGATAAACAGTCCTGCCGTATACCATTTGCTGTAATCAAGGGAATCCTGAGGGGTTAGGAACCAGAGTCCCCAAGTGATAGGATATTTCTCCTCGCCCTTTTCCAGCACTGCCCGGAAAAAC